>NZ_JAOQJO010000020.1:0-85795 GCF_025567015.1 Waltera acetigignens
GAGGGCTTGACCAAAGGTTTTGGATAGGAAAAGGATGTAAGTTAGGGTATAGAGATTAGATTTCAGTGTTCGGTTTTGAAGGAATAAATTAAAAACGATAGCTTTCTGCTATCGTTTTTTTATGCATTAATTTCAGATAATTGTTTCTTTTTTTAAAATATATGTTATAATTAATTGAGAAAGTAGTTAAAGGCTGCATTGCAGGCTTCTTAAAATATATGGCATAAAGAATATGGCATAAAGAACAAAAGCAGCGGGAAGGGCACAGGAGTAAGTATGGATACTAAGATATTACTTGAAAACGGAACAAATGAATTGGAGATTCTGGAGTTTACCCTGGCAGGTAATTCCTACGGAATTAATGTTGCCAAGATCAAAGAGATCATCACCTATCAGCCAGTAACACCGGTTCCGAATTCACATCCCAGTATTGAAGGTATTTTCATGCCGAGAGATACTATGATCACCGCCATTGATCTGAAGAATTGTCTGGGGCGTGGTGAATCTGAGAAAAAAGGATTATTTATCGTTACCAACTTTAATAAGCTGGATATTGCATTCCATGTAGAATCTGTATTAGGTATTCACAGAGTAAGCTGGAGAGATATTATTAAGCCGGATATCACCATTTCTGCAGCAGATGAGAGTGTTGCTACCGGCATTATCAAGAAAAATGACAAGCTGATCATTATTCTGGATTTCGAGAAGATCGTATCTGACATCAATCCGGAGACAGGACTGAAGATGTCCGAGCTGAATGAACTGGGAGAGCGTACAAGAAGCTCTGTTCCTATTCTGATTGCAGAGGATTCCCCTCTGCTTAACAAGCTGATTGTAGATTCCCTGAAGGCAGCCGGCTATGTAAATCTGATCCATACAGAGAACGGTCAGAAAGCATATGATGTTATTACGCAGTGCAAAGAGGATGGTACACTGGATCAGCATGTTCGTTGTATCATCACCGATATTGAGATGCCGGAAATGGATGGTCACAGACTGACCAAGCTTGTGAAGAGCGATGATGCGACCAAGGACATTCCTATTATCATTTTCTCATCACTGGTTAATGATGACATGAAGAGAAAGGGAGAGGCTTTGGGAGCAGATGCACAGCTTTCCAAACCCGAGATCGGTAATCTGGTAAGAATTGTGGACGAACTGGTAGCAGAGAAGCATTTAGACAGATAGTAAGTTTAGAGAAGCAAAAAGGCTGGGATAGTCCCAGCCTTTTGCTATAATATCAGGATACAGTTATGGATAAACAAACAGAAGAAATTCTTCAGAAAATTGAAGAAGCGGAATATGTGCTGGTGGGCCTGGGACAGGAGTTTGACATGGAATTTTTCCTGCAAAGCAGAGAAGATTACCGCAGAATCCGGGAACAGTTACAACAGCAGAATGTACTTTGGCTTTTGCCTTATGTGGAAGAACACTTCCGCAGACAGTATTTGCCGGAGATGGAAGCAGAGATCGAGAAGGGATTGCAGAAGCTGGCAAAAGTATTGGAAAAAAAGAGTTATTTTGTGGTTTCATCTTCTCTGAATCATAAATTGGCAGAGGTTCCCTGGAAAAAAATGTTATTGAAAAAAGAGCGATTCGTGGCACCCTGTGGAGACTGGACGAAAAAACAGTGCCCGGACGGGTGTGAGGAAGGCATCCAGACAGTGACAGAAGCAGATGAGGAACAATTGCAGGAGAGTTTTAAGAAGCTGCAGACTAACGGGTTTTCGGTTCCGGATTTGGGAAAATGTCCAAAGTGCGGGAAAAAGTTGGTACTCAACAATGTCTATGCCGGCCGATACGATGAAAAAGGATATTTGAAAACCTGGACAGAATATCAGAACTGGCTGCAAAATACCCTGAATCATAAAATGGTGTTGTTGGAGATTGGGGAGGGGAACCGTTTTCCTACGATTATACGTTCCCCTTTTGAGAGAATCGCTTTGTTTCAACAAAAAGCAGACCTTTATTGTATAGATGGAGAACAAAATCCCATTGCCTGGCTGCTCAGCCTGTGTTAAACTTAACATGCTAGTAACTTGTGAGAAAGCGGAGGAATGACATATGCCTTCACAGGAGGAATACCTGGATAATTTATTAAAAGGAATTGAAACAGAAAATACGGAAACAGAGGTTACAAAGGAGCCGAAAATGACCGGGATGGAGGAAGAAACTGCCAAAGCACCGGAAACGCCGGAGCCTGTGGAAGAGAGTGGAACTCAGGTCGATATGAGCGATATGGATGATCTGCTGCAGTCGGCGCTGGATGCTCAAAAAGCTGATTCATCAGAGCAGGAAACGGAAGCAAGTCAGCCTGTAGCGGAAAATACAGCCATTCTTCCAGAGGAGACAGCTTCTATGTCTGAGGATGAAATTAACAGGCTATTGCAGCAGAGCCAGGAGCAATCCGGGGATGCTCCGGCACAGGAGAGCAACGATGCTAATGACGATCTGATCAAAATGTTGGAGAATGCGGATGACGAGGGATTGTCAAATATTCTGGATCAGGTGACACCGGAGACTGCACAGCCGGAGGAAACAGCAGAGCGGGAAGAAGACAACGGCAAGCGCGGAAAAAAGAAAAAAGAAAATAAAAAGAAGGAAAAGAAGCTGGGATTTTTTGAACGGTTTAAGAAGAAATCCAAGGAAGAACCGGAAGCAGCACCGGATGAGACAGAATCAGCACATCCTGCGGGAGAGGAAGTCACATCGGATATCCCGGAAACTGTGCCGGATGATCTTGCGGATCTGTCTTCCCTGACGGATGGCATGGATGATGCAGACAAAACACCGATGGAGGCTTCTGACAACACGGAAAGTGTAGAAAGTACGGAAAATGCTGCGGAAAACGGAGATGCCGGCGGCCTGGATGACGATCTGGACGCTTTACTGGCGGGAGCATTTCCGGAGCAGTCGGAGAACAGCACGGATAATGCATCCGGAGAACCGGAATCTGCAGATGTGATGGATATTCTGAAGGCTGCAGGCGCAGACATCATGGATGAGCCGGAACAGAAGAAAGAGAAAAAAGGCTTTTTGGCCAAATTATTAGATCTGTTCACCGAGGAGGACGAGGAAGAAGAGGAAGCGGATCAGTTGCAGCTGTCCGATGAGAACAAGAAGATCCTGGAAGAGATGGACAAGGGCGGCAAGAACAAGAAGGGAAAAAAACAGAAAAAGCCTAAAAAAGAAAAGCAGCCCAAGCCCAAGAAACCGGCAAAAGAAAAAAAGAAAAAAGAAAAGCCGGAAAAGGAAGTTAAGCCGTCAGTATCGGAGAAAAAGCTTTCTCCGAAGAAAATCCTCCCGATTGTAGTGGTATGTATTTCTCTGGGGGCGGTGATTCTGTTGCTGGGTAACTTCCTGGCGGATTATACCGCGAAGCGCAGTGGTAGAGAAGCTTACTATGCCGGAGATTATCAGACCTGTTACCAGAATCTGATGGGCAAGGAACTGGATGAGACAGAACAGGTGATGTACAGTCAGTCCGAGAGTATTCTGACCATCCGTATGTGGCTGCGGGAGTACGAAGTATTCGTAAACGAAGGCTCTGAATTGGAGGCATTGGACAGCCTGCTTCAGGCAGTCAGGGATTATCCGACATTGTTAAATTATGCGACACAGTGGAATGCGCAGGATGAGGTAAGTCTGGCATTCCAGGATATTTTGAATATCCTTTCCCAGAAATATCAGTTAAGTCAGGAAGAGGCACAACAGATTGCGGATATTTCCGATAATGTAGAATATACGAAGAATGTAATGTTGGTTCTGCAAAAGCTGGGACTGGGATTCTGGGAGTTCCCGCAGGGAACGGTAACGGAGGAAACATCTGCACCTAATACGGAGGAGGCGCCCGCACAGCTGCCGGATCCTCTCCCCGAGGAAAAGGAGATACAGCAATGATCACAGTGCTCGACTATGATGCTGGCAACATAAAGAGTGTAGAAAAGGCATTGGATTTTCTGGGAGAAGAGGTGAAGATTACCAGAGACAGAGAGGAAATCCTGTCCGCAGACGGTGTGATCCTGCCGGGTGTGGGAGCGTTCGGTGATGCCATGGAAAAACTGCACCAGTACGGACTGGTGGATGTCATTCATGAAGTAGTGGACAGGCAGATCCCTTTTCTGGGAATCTGTCTGGGCTTACAGCTGATGTTTGAGAGTAGTGAGGAGACACCGGGAGTAGAGGGACTGCACCTGTTAGACGGTAAGATCCGAAGGATTCCTGCGGCAGAAGAACTGAAGATTCCGCATATTGGCTGGAATGACCTTACTTTTCCCAATGAAGGAAGACTTTTCCGGGGCGTGGAAGAGCATTCCTATGTATATTTTGTACATTCCTATTATCTGGAGGCAGCAGATCCTTCCATTGTTACTGCCACCACAGAATATGGAACTTTGATTCATGCTTCCGTGGAAAAGGGTAATATTTTTGCCTGTCAGTTCCATCCCGAGAAAAGTTCCCGGGTGGGAATGAAAATTCTGCAGAATTTCATAGAGATCACACAAGAGTTCCGGGAAAAAGATAAGCAGGGAGGAAGATGATATGCATACCAAAAGAGTAATTCCCTGTCTGGATGTGAAAGATGGCAGAGTAGTAAAAGGTGTGAATTTTGTGAATTTCCGGGATGCCGGAGATCCGTCGGAGGTAGCATCTGCTTATGATGCAGCCGGTGCGGACGAAGTGGTATTTTTGGACATTACGGCTTCTGCAGACAGTAGAGCAACGCAGTTAGAGTGGGTGCGGAAGGTAGCCAGCAAGGTATTTATTCCTTTCACTGTAGGTGGAGGAATCCGTACCGTGGATGATTTTAAGGCGATATTGAGAGAAGGAGCAGACAAGATTTCTGTGAATTCCGCAGCCATTATGAATCCGCAACTGATCAGTGATGCAGCAGAGAAGTTTGGCAGTCAGTGTGTGGTGGTCGCTATCGATGCCAAGAAGCGAGCAGACGGCGGTGGTTGGAATATTTATAAAAACGGTGGTCGTGTGGATATGGGCATGGACGCTGTGGAGTGGGCCAGAACCGCAGAGAAGATGGGAGCCGGAGAGATCCTGCTGACCAGCATGGACGGTGACGGCACGAAGGAAGGCTATGATCTGGAGCTGACCAGGGCTGTGGCAGAGAGTGTAAGCATTCCGGTCATTGCATCCGGCGGTGCTGGACAGCTGTCTCATTTCTATGATGCTCTGACAGAGGGAAAGGCAGAGGCAGTTCTGGCGGCATCTCTGTTCCATTACAAAGAATTAGAGATCAGGCAGGTGAAAGAATACCTGCGGGAAAAAGGAATCAGTGTCCGTCTCTAGGGACGACAGGGAGGATTTGACTATGGCAATGATCACGAATGACTGGCTGACGGCTTTGGGCGGAGAATTCCACAAGCCTTATTACAGACAGCTTTTTGAATTTGTCAAAAATGAATACAACACCACCGTGGTCTTCCCACCGGCAGATGATATTTTCAATGCATTTCATCTGACGCCGTTAAGCAAGGTAAAAGTGGTGATTTTAGGACAGGATCCTTATCATAATGTGGGACAGGCTCATGGACTGTGCTTCTCGGTGAAACCGGATGTAGAGATTCCCCCTTCTCTGGTGAATATTTATCAGGAACTTCACGATGATCTGGGATGCTATATCCCTAACAATGGTTATCTTGTAAAATGGGCCGAGCAGGGTGTCCTGATGCTCAATACGGTGCTTACCGTGCGGGCACACGTGGCCAATTCCCATCACGGGAAAGGTTGGGAAGAGTTTACAGATGCCGCCATCCGGGCACTGAATGCACAGGATCGTCCCATTGTGTTTATCCTGTGGGGCAGACCTGCCCAGATGAAGAAAGCTATGTTGAACAATCCCAATCATCTGATCTTAGAGGCCCCTCATCCCAGCCCCCTGTCTGCCTACCGCGGTTTCTTCGGCAGCAGACCTTTCAGCAAGACCAACAACTTCTTGAAAGAACACGGCGTGGAGCCCATCGACTGGCAGATTGAAAATGTGTAAATTGTGAGTTACGAGCCATGCAAAAATAGAGTGGAACACCTCGATGGGCGCTTGCGCACAAGCGAGGCTGGTTCACTCTATTTTTATACTGTGCGTCCAACGGACACACTCGACAGCCGTCAATGAAATAAATGTGGAGCGTTCTTTACGACACATTTATGAATAGGGTGCATGGCTCGTAACGTAGTGCTGCCATACCCTCCACGAACGTCCGCCTGTCGCGAACGTCCTGTTCGCACCACCCTGATTTTCAAAACTTTTCGAGAAAATGTCACCATCGTCCGACAAACATCCCCGGAAGGATATTCCATCCGCTGCGGACGTTCTGCTTTTTTCATAATATCTGTACACCATAGGCATTTCTGCTGCAGCCATTTCTATTGCTTTGGTGCAAATCGCATTAAAATAGCAAAATCAGTACAAAAAAACCTCTAAATCAAACATTTTTTGTACTGATTTTATTATTTTTCCTATTTTAGCGAAAATAAGCTCTTATAAAAGGCCAAAATCTCCTGTTTTTGTATTTTTTTAGCAAAAAAGGACGTTTTTAATACAAACAGAACTTCCGGAGGAGTGGCATCACTTTCCATTTCTTTTACTGACATCTTTTCTCAATAAGTATTTCCCCTATTGACAAAACAAGGAATCCTTACTATAGTGTTCCTGTAAAGAACCACTAAAAGGAGTACCTATGGAAGAAGCGGCAATCATAGAACAACTTATCCTGTTCGGACTGAGCAGGCAGGAGGCTGCCATTTACCTGTGTCTTCTTCAAAATGAAGAACTGACAGGCTATGAGGTGGCGAAGCTGACGGGGATTTCCAGATCCAATGTCTATAATGGACTGGCATCGTTGGTGGAGCATGGAGCTGCTTATGTGATCGAAGGAACCTCCTCAAAATATCTGGCTGTAGCATTATCCGAGTTCTGCGATAACCGGATCCGGTATCTGCGGAAAGCAAAAGAACGTCTGGTGGCGGATGGCCCCAGGAAAAATTTACCTAGAGAAGGCTATATCACCATCGAAGGCTATGACCACATCTGTGACAAGATCCGGCACATGCTTCTGGGTGCCGAGAAGCGTATTTATTTTTCCGCAACAGGTGGATTCCTGGAGCAATGGTCGGAGGAGATCAGGGAGCTGGTCCGGGCACAGAAAAAAGTGGTGCTGATTTCAGAAGACAACAGAGAACCTTTTCCGGAAGATGCGGAATTAAAGGCCGGGATCATAGAATACCTGGTGCCGGAGCATTTCAGAGAGCCTAAGGAAGAGGAACAGCAGATGGATCAGATCCGTCTCATCATGGATTCCGAGTACATTCTCACCGGTACGGTGACGGGAAAGAGCAGTGATACCTGCCTTTACAGTGGCCAGAAGAATTTTGTCAGAGTCTTCAAGGATGCCATGCGCAACGAGATCGCCCTCATTCGGTTGAAGCAGGGTGAGCAATAATTATGTAGAAAACGCTTTGGCCGGGTGGAAACGGCCGCAGCGTTCTCATAAATAGGATAAAATAGAAAGGGATAGAAAAATGAGTATCAGAGTCGCAATTTTAGGTTATGGTAACTTAGGAAAAGGAATGGAATGTGCAGTAAAGCAGAATGATGACATGGAGCTGGTAGCCGTATTTACCAGAAGAGATCCTGCTACAGTAAAGACTTTAACAGATGTGAAGGTTTATAATGTAGATCAGTTACTGTCCATGCAGGACAAGATCGATGTCCTGGTGCTGTGCGGAGGCTCCGCAACCGATCTGCCCAAACAGACCGCAGAGTATGCAAAATATTTCAACGTGGTAGACAGCTTTGATACCCATGCGAAGATCCCCGAGCATTTCGCACAGGTAGATGCTGCAGCAAAAGAGGGCGGCAAGGTAGCCATGATTTCCGTAGGCTGGGATCCCGGTATGTTCTCCCTGAACAGACTGTATGCCAATGCCATTTTAAGAGACGGCAGCGATTATACCTTCTGGGGTAAGGGTGTCAGCCAGGGACATTCCGATGCCATCCGTCGTATCCCCGGTGTCAAGGATGCCAAGCAGTATACCATTCCCGTAGAGTCCGCACTGGAAGCTGTCAGAAACTGTGAGAATCCGGTTCTGACCACCAGACAGAAGCATACCAGAGAGTGTTTTGTGGTAGCGGAAGAGGGCGCAGACAAGGCACAGATCGAAGAGCAGATCAAGACCATGCCCAACTATTTTGCAGATTATGATACTACTGTACATTTCATCACTGAGGAAGAACTGCAGAGAGATCACGCAGGTATCCCTCACGGCGGATTTGTACTGCGTACCGGCAAGACCGGCTTAAACGGTGAGCACAACCATGTGATCGAGTACAGCTTAAAGCTGGATTCCAACCCGGAGTTCACTTCCTGCGTACTGACCGCTTATGCAAGAGCTGCTTACCGCATGAATCAGGAAGGCCAGAAGGGCTGCAAGACCGTATTTGATGTGGCCCCTGCTTATCTGAGCACTCTGACTCCGGAAGAGATGAGAAGTGCGTTACTGTAAATAAGATAGATGCAGAGGAGATACTTATGGAAAAAAAGGCATTTGTTACCAAAGAAATGATCGAAAAGATCGCAGAAAAATATCCCACACCGTTTCATATCTATGATGAAAAGGGAATCCGGGAGAATGCGAAGGCGCTGAAGGAAGCTTTTGCGTGGAACAAGGGCTACAAGGAGTTCTTTGCGGTAAAGGCGACTCCCAACCCTTTTCTGATCAACATCTTAAGAGATTACGGCTGTGGATGTGACTGCTCCTCTTTGACAGAGCTGATGCTCAGCAATGCTATGGGGGTAAAGGGAGAGGACATTATGTTCTCCTCCAACGATACCCCGGCCCATGAATTCGAATATGCGGCAAAAATCGGTGCCACCATCAATCTGGATGACATCACCCATATCGATTTCCTGGAGAAGACCATCGGTTATCTGCCCAAGACCCTGAGCTGCCGTTACAATCCCGGCGGATATTTTTCCATCAGCAATAACATCATGGACAATCCGGGCGATGCTAAATACGGTTTCACCACGGAGCAGATGTTTGAGGGATATAAGATCCTGAAGGCAAAGGGTGTGGAGAATTTTGGTATCCATTCTTTTCTGGCCAGTAACACGGTAACGAATGACTATTATCCCACTCTGGCAAGAGAACTGTTCGAACTGGCAGTAAAGCTGAAAGAGGAGACCGGCGCACACATTACCTTCATCAATCTGTCCGGTGGTATCGGTATTCCTTACCGTCCGGATCAGGAACCCAACGACATCAGAGTCATCGGCGAAGGCGTGCGTAAGGTATATGAGGAAGTTCTGGTACCGGCAGGCATGGGTGATGTGGCAATCTACACAGAGCTTGGTCGTTATATGATGGCACCTTACGGACATCTGGTGACCCAGGTCATCCATGAGAAGCATACTCATAAGGAATACATCGGTGTGGATGCCTGTGCCGTGAACCTGATGCGTCCCGCCATGTACGGCGCTTACCATCACATTACTGTACTGGGCAAGGAAAACGAGCCCTGCGACCACAAGTACGATGTGACCGGTTCCCTGTGCGAGAACAACGACAAATTCGCCATCGACCGGATGCTGCCAAAAATCGATATCGGTGACTATATTGCCATCCACGATACCGGTGCACACGGTTTTGCCATGGGTTACAATTACAACGGTAAGCTGAAATCCGCAGAGCTTCTGCTGAAGGAGGACGGCAGCGTGGAACTGATCCGCCGTGCTGAGACACCAAAGGATTATTTTGCAACCTTTGACTGTTTCGATATTTATAATAAGATTAATTTTGACGCATAGCACTTACCCATAGGAGGTTGGCGTGACTGCTTGCAGGCAAAGCAGACCTCCTATGAGGGAAGTGAACGAACATGAGCAAGAAGGGCGATAGCCCGGAATGCGAATGGGAGTACCCATAGGAGGTTGGCGTGACTGCTTGCAGGCAAAGCAAACCTCCTATGAGGGAAGTGAACGAACATGAGCAAGAAGGGCGATAGCCCGGAATGCGAATGGGCGATATAGGAGGATACGAAGCAATGAAATATCCGAAACATATACAGCGGGGAGGGACCATTGGATTTGTGGCCCCTTCTTTTGGCTGTCAGATAGAACCTTATTACACTGCCTTTGGCAATGCCCAGAAGAAATTCCGGGAAATGGGCTATCAGTTACAATTAGGCCCCAACTGTTATGCCGGAGAGGGCATCGGTATCAGTAACACCCCCGAAAAATGCGGGCAGGAGCTGACGGATTACTATTGCAGCCCGGAAAATGACTGTCTGATCTCCTGCGGTGGCGGAGAACTGATGTGCGAGACCATGAGCCATGTGGATTTTGAGCGTCTGCAGGCAGCAGAGCCCAAGTGGTATCTGGGGTATTCTGACAATACCAACATGACCTATCTGCTGGCAACCATCTGTGATACCGCCTCCGTCTACGGCCCCTGCGCGGCCGCTTTTGGCATGGAGCCCTGGCATGCATCCCTGAAAGATGCCTTCGGAATATTGACCGGAGAGACCAAAGAGGTGCATGGATATGACAAGTGGGAAAAGGAGTCTCTGAAAAATGAAGAACAGCCTCTGTTGCCCTATAACACCACGGAATCCAGAGTGCTGAAAAAGTATCTTGGCAGACAGACAGCAGAAGAGGAACCGGAGATCCGCTTTTCAGGTCGGTTGCTGGGCGGCTGTATGGATTGTCTGGTGAATCTACTGGGAACCCGGTTTGATAAAACACAGGATTTTCTGGAAAAGTATAAAGAGGACGGAATCATCTGGTTCCTGGAAGCCTGTGACCTGAATGTTTTTGCCATCCGCAGAGCCATGTGGCAGATGGAGGAAGCCGGATGGTTTCAGTATGTCAAAGGTTTTCTCATCGGAAGACCGTTGTGTTTCGGACAGGAGATGATGGGACTGGATCAGTACCAGGCAGTTCTGGCCGTGGCGGGAGAGAAGAATGTTCCCGTGATCATGGATGTGGATCTGGGACATCTGGCACCCATGATGCCGATTGTCACCGGAAGCTGTGCGGAAGTACAGGTACAGGGCAATGATGTCACCCTCCGTTATGACTATCGGTAAAATGTATAAATTCATAGAAAAAGTGTAGAAATAAGAAAAGGCTCATCCCAAACGGGAGAGCCTTTTCGTGCGTCTATGGAACGCTCTATTCGTCGAAAACGATATTAGCAGCCAAAATTGAAGTAGCCGCAGAATGCATTCAACCACTGAGAACAGTTAATGAATTTGAAACACATACTTTCTTCCTCCTTTTCCTGTTGCCTGGTGTTCGGTTACGTCTGTGTTAGCTAAGCACAAATGAATTGTAACAATTTTGTAACAATTAATCCATAGGAGATGATTGGAAAAAAATTAGAAAAAGCAGGAAATGCGATGTGGTTATAAAAATACAAAAAGAAAGCGCAGAACCGATTTGATTCTGCACTAACTGCCGGCAATGGGACTTGAACCCATACGGTGTTGCCACCAACAGATTTTGAGTCTGCCTCGTCTGCCATTCCGACACGCCGGCATTCAAACACTCACAACAGAGATTATCTTATCATAGATTAAAAAAGTTGACAAGAGTTTTTTTCTGGAATCTTGCTACTATTTTTCTAGTCTTTTTACACAAGATGTTGTATAGTAGAAGTGTATAAGTATATGGGAACGCAATCTGTAGAACTGTTTTGGAATAGGGTGGAAGCATGAATTGCAAAGAATTTGAAAAGAATATTCCTGATTTCATTGCAGGAAAACTGGATTTTCAGACCTTGCAGGAATTCGGGGAGCATATGCGGGAATGCCCGGGCTGCAAGGAGGAATTGGTGATTCAGTTCCTTGTAACGGAAGGTATGCAGCGTCTGGAAGACGGCGATGCTTTTGACCTGCAGAGAGAACTGGAACTGAGACTTGCGGAAGCAAAGCGCAAGGTAAGATTTCATATGGCTTTTCTGAAGACAGGGGCTGTACTGGAAGTGCTGACGGTGATTTTTCTTATGGGATTTCTGGGATGGATCATCTCTTAGCGACACCTGATAGAATCAAGAGGATAGAATTAAGATAGGATAGACAGAGTATGAGTCAGAAACTGGTATTGATCGACGGACACAGTATATTGAACCGGGCATTCTACGGAGTGCCGGATCTGAGTAATGCAGAGGGACTGCACACAAATGCCATTTATGGTTTTTTGAATATTATGTTTAAAATTCTGGAGGAGGAAAAGCCGGAATATCTGGCAGTGGCTTTTGATGTTCATGCACCGACTTTCCGCCACAAGATGTATGAGGCTTACAAGGGAACGAGAAAGCCTATGCCGGAGGAATTGCGGGAGCAGGTGCCCGTCATGAAGGAAATCCTGAAGGCCATGCATATTACCATTATGGAGCAGGCGGGACTGGAAGCAGATGACATTCTTGGAACGCTGGCCAAAAAAGCAGAGCAGGCCGGATTGGAAGTATCACTGGTCTCCGGGGACAGAGATCTGCTGCAGATTGCCACGGATCATATCAAGATCCGGATTCCGAAGACGAAGCAGGGCAGAACGGAGATCGAGGATTATTATGCCGCAGATGTACTGGTTGCCTATCAGGTGACTCCGTTACAGTTTATCGAACTGAAAGCCCTGATGGGAGATACCGCCGATAATATTCCAGGAGTGCCGAAGGTGGGAGAGAAAACCGCACAGGCACTGATGGTGGAGTACGGTTCTCTGGATAATATTTATGCCCATGTGGAAGAAATCTCGAAAAAAAGTATCCGGGAATCCCTGATCGAGCATAAGGATCTGGCAGATCTGAGCAAGACGCTGGCAACGATCAAGACCGACTGCGAATTGCAGTTGGATTACGAACAGGCCAGAGCAGAGGGGTTCTATACCCCGGAAGCCTATACCTTGTGCAAACGTCTGGAATTCAAAAATCTGTTGGGAAGATTTGAAAAAGATGCCGCCGCCAATGACAGCAAGATCGCAGAAAGCTTCCGACAGATTGAAGATAAAAAAGAATTTTTACAATATCTGAAAAAAGCGCAGAAACAGAAGGAGATCGGCCTGTGGCTGATCACGGAACCAGTGGATGCTACTACGAAAAAAGAAGAATTGCTGGGGGTGGCATTGTCTGTGTCCGATGAGGAGACGGTATTTTATGCCCTGACCCATGAAAAGGAACCGGAAGGGCAGTTAAGTCTGTTTGCGGAAGAGGTGGAATCTGTGGATGACACCGCAGAGATCACGGAAGCTCTACAGGAACTTTCCGCAGGTACGGATACACAGATCGCTACCTTTGATGTGAAGCACCAGTATGACTATCTGGACCGCAGCAGTACAGAACAGTATTTTGACGTATTGATCGCGGCGTATCTGCTGAATCCTCTGAAGAATGATTATGACATGGAGGCCATTGCTTCGGAGCATCTGGGAATTCTGATCCCGGGCAGAGCGGAAGTATTCGGCAAGAGAGATTTCCGGACACTGCTTTCCGAGGACACCGGGAAAGCCATGGAGTATGCGTGCTACGGAGCCTATGTCTCCCGGAAAGGCAAAAAAGTCCTGAAGGACAAGCTGGAGGCAGCAGGCATGAAATGTCTCATGGAGGAGATGGAGATGCCTCTTTCACTGGTACTGTATGACATGCAGAAAGAAGGTGTGGCTGTAAAGCGGGAGGAACTGAAGGCTTATGGGGATGCACTGGTGGCCCGCATTGAGGAACTGGAACAGTCCATTCACACACAGGCAGGAACAGAGTTCAATATCAATTCCCCCAAGCAGCTGGGCGAGGTACTGTTTGAGACCATGCAGATCCCCGGCGGCAAGAAGACCAAGACCGGATATTCCACAGCTGCGGATGTGCTGGAAAAGCTGTCGGCGGATTACCCTATTGTAAGAGATATCCTGGAATACAGAGGTCTGACCAAGTTAAAGTCCACCTATGCAGACGGACTGGCAGCTTTTATTGAAGAGGACGGCAGGATCCATACGAATTTCAATCAGACCATTACTGCCACGGGGCGTATCAGCTCTACAGAGCCGAATCTGCAGAACATTCCCATGCGTATGGAACTGGGCAGACAGATCCGCAAGGTATTTATCCCCAGAGAAGGCTATGAATTCATGGATGCGGACTATTCCCAGATCGAACTGCGAGTGCTGGCTCATATGTCCGGAGACGAACAGCTGATTGATGCTTACAGACAGGAAGAGGATATTCACCGGATCACGGCATCCAAGGTATTCCATACTCCTTTCGAGAAAGTCACGGATCTGCAGCGCCGGAATGCCAAGGCAGTCAATTTCGGTATCGTCTACGGTATCAGTTCCTTTGGACTGAGTCAGGATCTGAGTATCAGCAAAAAGGAAGCGGCACAGTACATTGAACAGTATTTTGCCACTTACCCGAAGGTGAAGGAATTCATCGACAAACTGGTGGCGGATGCAAAGGAAAAGGGCTATACAGAGACCATGTTTGGCAGAAGACGCCCTATCCCGGAACTGTCATCCTCCAATTTCATGCAACGGTCCTTCGGCGAGCGAGTGGCCATGAATGCCCCTATTCAGGGAACGGCGGCGGATATTATCAAGATCGCCATGATCAAGGTATGGAAAGCATTGAAAGAGGAAGGGTTAAAATCCCGTCTGATCCTGCAGGTGCATGACGAACTGTTGGTTGAGACCGCACAGGAGGAAGAGGCAAGAGTCCGTGAGATTCTTACGGAAAATATGAAGTCCGCGGCAGATCTGGCGGTGACGCTGGAAATCGATCTGCACACGGGCAATAACTGGTATGAGGCGAAATAAATGCGTTTTATAGGTATTACCGGCGGTGTGGGTGCCGGGAAAACAGAGATTTTAAAATATATCGGACAGCATTATAAATGTGAGATCTATCTGGCGGATGAGATCGGGCATAAAGTCAAGGAACCGGGAACCGAAGGCTATCATGCGCTGGTAGCGCTGATGGGAGACGGAATCCTTGCGCCGGACGGACAGATCGATAAGCCGGCAATGGCGGCAAAGATTTTTGCAGATCCGACACTGTTGGAACAGGTGAATGCCATCATTCATCCTGCGGTAAAAAAATATCTGGCGGATCGTCTGGCAGAGGCAAAGAATAAGGGCGATGTGGAACTGTTTTTTGTGGAAGCGGCACTTTTGATCGAGAGCGGGTATGAACATATAGTGGATGAAATGTGGTATATCTACGCCAGAGAAGATGTACGCAGAAGAAGACTTTCGGAAAGCCGCAATTACACACCGGAGAAGATAGAAAAGATCATAGCATCACAGCTTTCGGAGGAAGAATTCCGGCAGCATTGTGATTTTGTCATTGATAACAGTGACAGTCTGGAAGACAGCTACAGACAGATCAGACAGAAACTGGAGGCATATTCATGGAAGGAGTAAAAGAAAAACAGGGACAGCTGGTATTCGGACTGGATATCGGTACGAGAAGCATCGTAGGTACGGTAGGATACTTAAATGGTGGGAAATTCCATGTGCTGGCACAGCGCTCCAAGGAGCATGAGACCAGAGCCATGCTGGACGGACAGATCCATGACATCGGCAAGGTGGGAGAGACTATTTCCCAGGTAAAGGAACAGCTGGAAGCGGATCTGGGCAGAGAACTTACGGAAGTATGTATCGCAGCTGCAGGCCGTGTGCTGCGTACCGTCACTACCTATGTGGAGCACAGCTTTGAGAGCGACCGGGAGATCACGCAGGAAGATGTGTATTCCTTGTGTACCATGGGCGTGGAGAAGGCTTACGAGGAATTCCAGAACAGCAATACGGATACAGATATGAAATTCTACTGTGTGGGTTATACGGCCATGCGGTATTACATGAATGGCTACCAGATGGGTAATCTGGAGGGACATAAGGCAAAAAACATTGCAGTGGATCTGATCGCCACGTTTCTGCCGGATGATGTAGTGGACGGTCTGTATAAGGCAGTAGAACTGGCGGGCCTGCATGTGGCGAATCTGACACTGGAGCCTATTGCTGCCATTCAGGTAGCAATTCCGGAGAAGTTCCGTATGTTAAATATGGCATTGGTGGACGTGGGTGCAGGCACCAGTGATATTTCCATTACCAAAGAGGGAACCATCACAGCCTATGGCATGATCCCCGTAGCAGGAGACAGCCTGACGGATATTCTGGTACAGCATTGTCTCGTGGAATTCGAGGTGGCCGAGCAGATCAAGAGAAAATGCAGAACCCAGGAGACTATCGAATACGAAGATATCATGGGACTGCCCCAGACCATCAAAGCCAGCGAAGTGCTGGAACTGCTGGATCCGGAGATCGAACGTATGACCCAGCTGGTATCCGATACCATCAAAGAACTGAACGGGGACAAACCGGTCAGTGCCGTGTTCGTGGTAGGAGGCGGTGGAATGGTGCCCGGTTACACGGAGAAGCTGGCAGAGAAGCTGGGCATCGTGAAGGAACGTGTGGCAATCCGGGGACAGGAAGTCATGCAGACCATTACATTTGAACTGGAAAATGCCAGAAAGGATGCCATGATGGTAACACCTATCGGTATCTGTTTAAGCTATTATGTACAGAGCAATAATTTTATTTTCGTGGAATTCAACGGAGAGCGGGTAAAGCTCTATGATAACGGCAAATTATCCGTGACAGATGCCGCTATGCAGATGCAGTTCCCAAATGACCAGCTGTTCCCCAGAAAAGGGGAAGCCCTTCTGTTTACTGTCAATGGTAAGACCCGTATGGTGCGGGGCGAACAGGGAGAGGCAGCAGTCATCCGGGTCAACGGAGACGAGGCGGATATGTATACCCAGGTACATAATGGGGACCGCATTGTGGTAACACCTTCCACGGAGGGCGAACCGGCGGTGCTGGAGCTGGGAAAACTCTCTGAACTGGGGGATGCACTGCAGGTCTATGTGAACGGTAAACAGATCAGTCTGCCGAAGACAGCGGAAGTCAACGGTCACAGAGAGAATGAATTCTACCGGATCGGCCAGAACGATGATATTCGGATTCGGAATTCTTATACTGTAAAGGAAATCGCAGAATTTCTGGATGTGCCTCTCGGTGCGGATATCAAGGTCAATGATACAGCGGCGCAGCCGGATACCAGAGTTTATGAGCATTTCACCGTAAGCTGGGATATGAAGAACCCGCTGCCGGAAGGGAGTTATGCAGACCTGCCGGATGCGGACACAGAAGAGGATGCCTATAGAGAAGAGCCTGTTTATGGAGAAGGGCCTGTGATGCAGAAGGCAGAGGCTGTGGCAGGAGAAGCGGCGATGACACAGGGGACAGAGACTGCGGCAGAAAACGGGACGGCTTCCGTGACAACGCAGGGGACTTCCGGGAAGCAGGACGAAAAGTACGAAAGCGTGGAACAGACGGCACAGAGCCAAAGCGTGTCACCACAGGGACCGCATCCATTAACAGTGATCGTGAACCATTCCCCCATCACCATGCAGGGTAAGGCTTCCTATGTATTTGTGGATGTGTTTGATTATATTGATTTTGATCTGGGATCCTCCGCATCCGCAGGCAGATCCATTGTGACGAACTTAAATGGACGCCCGGCACAGTTCATGGAACCTTTGAAAGAGGGAGATGTGATCGAGATCTACTGGAAAAGCATGCACTAGTATGCATTAATGCCGAAGATGGAAAACGGCAAAGAGTAAGACAGAAGTAAGATAGAAAAGAGATTAAGAAGTTATGAGATTATGTAGTATTGCCAGCGGCAGCAGCGGCAACTGTATTTATGTGGGATCAGAGGCCACGCATCTGCTGGTGGACGTGGGAATCAGCGGCAAAAAGGCGGAGGCCGGGCTGAACAGTCTGGGACTCACCGGAAGAGATCTGGATGGCATCCTGGTGACCCACGAACATATGGATCATGTGGCGGGACTGGGTGTCATGGCGAGAAAATATGAAGTGCCGATCTATGCCACAACGGGAACCCTGGAAGAAATCCAGAAGATGGGGAATCTGGGCAAGATCAATCCAGCCCTGTTTCGGGAAGTGAAGGAAGATGTGAAACTGACTATCAAGGATCTGACTGTCAATCCCATGAAAATCTCCCATGATGCGGCACAGCCGGTGGGCTATCGTATTGCTTACGGAGATAAAAAGGTAGGAATCTGTACGGATTTAGGAGTCTATAATGATTACACCGTGGAGTGCCTGAAGGGAATGGATGCCTTGCTGCTGGAAGCGAATCATGATGTGAAGATGTTGCAGGTAGGACCTTATCCCTATTATCTCAAACAGAGAATTCTGGGGGACAGAGGACACCTTTCCAATGAAAATTCCGGCAAGCTGCTCTGTCGAATCCTGCATGACAAGTTGCAGGCTATCGTGCTGGGACATCTCAGCAAGGAGAATAATCTTCCGGAGCTGGCCTATGAAGCGGTCCGGATGGAAATCACCATGGGAGAGAACCCTTACCGGGCGGAAGACTTCCGGATGATGGTGGCAGACAGGAGCAATGTATCTCCGGTGATCAATATTGCGTAGCGGATGCGCAGCGCATCAGCCAGCATTATTCGTTGGAGCCGCATCATAGCACGCTTTTGCGTCATTTCATGACTAGCTTTGCTCCATAGTTTGGCGCTCGGTGCCTGAAACATATTCGCTCACAAAATGATGCAAGTATGATTTCTGTGTCTGAATATGTTCATAGGCTGAACTTGAGGTTGCAAATTGTAGTAAAGTGTAGTTTAATAGATAAAAATAATAGCATGATTTCATGCAGAAAATGAGGGCGATTATGAAAAGAACAATTATTACGGTAGTTGGTAAGGACACAGTAGGCATTATCGCAAAGGTATGTACCTATCTTGCGGAAAACGGCATCAATATCCTGGATATTTCCCAGACCATCGTACAGGGATATTTTAACATGATGATGATCGTTGACACCAATCAGATGCAGAAAACTTTTGGTGATATGGCAGATGAACTGGCTGCTCTCGGAGAAGAAATTGGCGTAGTGATCAAGTGCCAGAAGGAAGAGATCTTTGACAAGATGCACCGCATCTGATAAGCCCCACGATTTCGAAATAAATAAGACCCGAAGGGGCAGATAGGAGCCGTAATGATCAATTTATATGAAGTAACAGAGACCAACAAAATGATCGAGGAAGAGAACCTGGACGTGCGTACCATCACACTGGGTATCAGCCTGTTAGACTGTATCGATTCCGATCTGGACAGATTAAATGAGAAGATTTATAACAAAATCTACGAAGCAGCCAAGGATCTGGTGAAGACCGGAGAGGAGATCTCCAGAGAATTTGGCATCCCCATTGTAAATAAGAGAATTTCCGTAACTCCCATTGCACTGATCGGTGGTGCGGCATGTCATACGATAGAAGACTTTGCAAGTATTGCAAAGACATTGGATAAGGTAGCACATGAGGTTGGTGTGAACTTCCTGGGCGGTTATTCCGCATTGGTCAGCAAGGGAATGACCCCGGCGGACGAACTGCTGATTCGTTCCATTCCTCTGGCGCTGTCTACCACAGAGCGTGTGTGCAGCTCTGTGAACCTGGGCTCCACCAAGACCGGTATCAACATGGATGCCGTAAAGCTGATGGGTGAGATGGTCAGGGAGACTGCAGAGTATACCAAGGAAGATGATTCCCTGGGCTGTGCAAAGCTGGTAGTATTCTGTAATGCACCGGATGATAATCCTTTCATGGCAGGTGCCTTTCATGGTGTGACCGAAGCAGACAAGATCATCAATGTCGGTGTCAGCGGCCCCGGCGTTGTAAAGACCGCACTGGAAAAGGTGCGCGGCGAGAACTTCGAGGTTCTCTGTGAGACTATCAAGAAGACTGCTTTTAAGGTAACCCGTGTAGGTCAGCTGGTAGCACAGGAGGCATCCCGGATGCTAAATGTTCCCTTTGGCATCGTGGATCTGTCTCTGGCACCGACCCCGGCCATCGGCGACAGCGTAGCGGATATCCTGTGTGAGATCGGTCTGGAACATGCCGGAGCTCCCGGAACCACTGCAGCCCTGGCGTTGTTGAATGATCAGGTGAAAAAGGGCGGTGTTATGGCATCTTCCTACGTCGGCGGTTTAAGTGGTGCATTCATTCCTGTCAGTGAAGATCAGGGAATGATCGATGCCGTGAATGCCGGAGCCCTCACCATCGAGAAGCTGGAAGCCATGACTTGTGTCTGCTCCGTAGGTCTGGATATGATCGCCATTCCCGGAGACACCAAGGCAACCACCATTTCCGGTATCATTGCGGATGAAATGGCCATCGGTATGGTGAACCAGAAGACCACCGCAGTCAGAATCATCCCCGTAATCGGAAAAGGCGTGGGAGAGACCGTGGAGTTCGGCGGCCTGTTAGGTTATGCACCCATCATGCCCGTGAATACCTTCTCCTGTGATGCTTTCGTCAACCGCGGCGGCCGCATCCCCGCACCTATTCATAGCTTTAAGAACTAACTGGAAAGTTAGTTTGGTGTAAATAGTCCAAAAACGATGAATTCCGTACAAAAAAAGTTCCTAAATCAGGAATTTTTGTACGGAATTTCTTTATTTTGCTTATGCAGCGAAAATAGAGACTTTTTACATATCAAAATTTCATATTTTTGTATTTTTTTCGCAGAAATTGGCGTTTTAAATACAAACAGAACTCCCGGAGTAGCAGAAGGTCCTCAGGCAGATGTCTGTCGGAGCGTGTTGATATTTTCTTAAGCAGTGGTGAGCCATCAGGGTGAAGCAAACACGATGTTTGCGACAGGCGGCCGGCGACATGGATGTCGCCTAGAGCCGTGCCCGTTCGGATGAGATACACTTTATCCACTGCTTTAGAAAATTCACACTCGGAGACCGATATCTGCCTGAGGACCTTCTGCCGCTTCGGGAGTTCGTCTGGTTTGCCAATATTTATTCTCCCTTTTCGGAAAAGTGTTTCTGATATTACTTAGCCCAAACTATCCTGTTATTTATACATTTTAAGAAGTTAATGCAATTTGAGCTATTGATTTGCTTGGATATAATAAAGATTAGTTTTGCTGACTGGATTGAAATTGAGTTTAGGTTTAAAACATAATAAAAGCTATCCAATCTTTTTGACCGGGTAGCCTTTGTAAAATTTATTCTGCTGGAACTTCTGTGGTTGTGAGTGATATATACTCTGAAAAAATGGCATTTACCACAGCTTTCCTTTCGTCATCCAGTGATAAATAGTTCTGATTTACATTATCGTTGAATGTACCACAATCGGAATGATATTTGTATGTTTCTTCGTTGATTGTAATTTCAATGTTGCTTAAACAATCAGTTGTACCTTCTGTATTCCATGCATCACCACATAATATATTAGATATAGTTCTGATATCCTCATTTTCAGTGATGTTCGCATTTTCTCCTGTGAAAACATTATGAATACTTACTACTGCAACTGGGTCTATCATAAGTTCACTACTGGCCAGGACTTTTTCTGTTGCAAAAACCCACCATTTTTCATTCATATTAATCTCGATTATGCCTTCTTGTGAACCATATTGATATCCATAGCCTGTACCAAAGTTAGATTGATTGTCTTTTGTTGGCTTTTCACTTCCGTCTACTTCTGACGTAATCTCTCCATCCATAACACCACAACGGGCTTCTACTGTACTTTCATGACCTGTGTCAATATATAACTCGCCATTTACCATGACCATAGGAATTAAATCCCATTGTTCTGCTTCTTTGACAACTTTGATACCGTAAACCTCTGTTATCTGTGCTGGATAACTTTCTGCAATTTCTCCGTTATATGCTATTTCAATAATGTCACCAACATTTGGTTGTGGAGCAGTACCTATGTTTTTCATTGGTACTGTAATCAGATCTGCATTGTTTAATTCTTGACTACCCTCTACTGGTTCTACTAAAAAATAATTATCACGAATTTCAAGAATGGTTGCTTCAAAAATAGTGTTATTTTCTTCACCTATTCCACTTGGTCTGAGCCATTGACCTGTTTCTTCATCTTTCACTAAAATCAACTCGTAACCTCCCTCCGGTCTGTTAAAATAAATTTCTGTATCATCCGAAGTAAGCTCTAATTGGAAGCTATGCTCTGCTCCAATCGGACTGTTTATTCCACCAAATGTCGAAAAAAATGTAAGATAATGTGGTTTTACTCCACCGCCATTGTCTTTAAATCCTCTGATATATCCTGTAGATGTTGGAATTCCTACATCAAGCGTGATCTCCGTTCCATCCTCTGATACAGAGTAATCAACTAATACGACATCCATTCTTTTTTGAAAACCTGTGCCAATAAAGAATAGAGCTACTAATACAGCTAAAATTACAATTACTGCAATTATTCTTTTTTTCATAATCAAACACCTCTATTGATTTGGTGAAACTTCAAACAAATTCGTTTTTAAATTAACCTTAATGTAGATTTATACATCAAAAATGTAGAATTATACATGTTTTCATTCAGACACACAATTCCGAAAAGGGAGTATTTATTTCATTAACTTTCTATTTATACAATCACAATCGGCGTCCGATATTCATTCACCATTTCCGTCTGGTTCTTTAAAGCCAGATTCCCCAGATAGATCTGATTGCGGAGGATATCCAGATCCAGCATCCGCAGAGATTCGGGAGAAAGCGTCTGTCTGGCGTCAGCCAGGCTGGTGACGAGAGGAATGGAACTGTTCTTTTTGATCTCGGTAAGCAGTGGCGTCGCATTCTTGCGGAAACCCAACACTCTGGCGTAAGAGATATAGTCTTTCGACTTGCAGGTCTCGAATTCTTCCTTGGTCATATTCAGCAAAATATGGAGCAGACATCTGCTGATGCGGGTGTAGGTCATATCCTTACTCTTGAGCAGATCACAGAAAGAAGTGTAACCTGCGAAGGAAGGCAGGGTATTGCGGATCCGGTCGGACAGATCCGAAGAAATATCCTGATACTTGTCGTAGCCCACAGAGTATTCCGTCAGCAGCTTGTATTGCAGTGCTGCGGAAAAATCATCGGCAAACAGAGGCTTTTTGTGAGACAGAAAATCCATCATCAATGCATAGGCACTTTCTGGCATCTGGGCAGCCAGATAGGATAGATCATGCCCGGCGGCCACCGACTGGCGGATAGCAATGGCGGAACACTGATTGGTGCCGAGACGTTTGTCGTGATAATCCGCACCGACTCTGGTGGTAGTGAACGGTGAGATCTTGCTGCTTCTGGACATCAGAGCTTTGAGATATTCAATTCCCAATATATTATTAGGAGAGGAAAGAACGTCCTTATCATTGCTTAAGGAAGGCGCGTATTGCAATAACGCCCAGGTTCTGGCGATGGGGAAGGACATTCCCTTACGCATATTGCAGCGCAAGGATTCCACGTAAGGTTCCGGTTCCGTATAGAAAATCTCAGCGATCCGTGACAAGACTTCAATGTTGCCGCACTCACTGCCAAAGCACAGATTTGTGGTCACTCCCAGTTTGTCGAACAAGGCAACCGAGCCCTTGGCAAAAAATTCCGCACTGGAGGCAGCATAGCAGGTGGGCAGTTCCAGCACCAGATCTGCACCGTTCACCAGAGCCATTTTTGTACGGGTGAACTTATCTAAGAGGGCAGGAGCACCCCGCTGCATGAAATTACCGCTCATGACAATGATCGTATAATCGGCATCATTGGCCTCTTTGGCATGCTGTAACTGGTAAGCATGACCATTATGGAAGGGATTATATTCTGCGACAATACCATTGACCTTCATAATGTGGCTCCTTTCGTGAAAAGAAATATACGTTATAACGAACACAAACTCTGACAAGGAATGTGAAAAAAATAACATACACTGAAAGCGTTTACATATGCATGGTTATCAGCTTATTTTATTCTGAAAAAATAGTGGTTGTATCTGAAAATATACAATTTTGCGAACATTATGCCCTTGTGTACTCCAGATGTATTTAGTATAATATAAATACATCGGTTTGTTAAGATAAAACCAAAACTTTACAGAAGTTATTTGGGAGGAAGCGGGTATCCCCCGCCGGAAAGGAGAATGGATATGTCATACATTGACATGATTAAAGAGAGAGCAAGACTCGACAAAAAGACTATTGTATTACCGGAATCTAATGATAAGAGAACATTACTGGCTGCTGCCCGTATCGTGGAAGAGGGCATCGCAGACATCATTATGATCGGTGATGAAGAGAAGATCATGGATGGTGCAGGCTGGCTGGAAGTTGACCTGTCCAAAGTTAAGGTAGTTAACCCTAAAACAACTCCCAAGTTGGATGACTATGTGAATTTATTATATGAAACCAGAAAAGCAAAGGGAATGACCCCCGAGAAGGCAAGAGAGATCCTGCTGAATGATTACCTGACCTTCGGTATCGTAATGGTTAAGGCTAATGATGCAGACGGTATGGTAGCAGGTGCATGCCACTCTACCGCAGATACTTTAAGACCTGCACTGCAGATCCTGAAGACTGCACCCGGCGTTAAACTGGTATCCGCATTCTTCGTTATGGATACCGTATTCAAGGATCAGGGTGAGAACGGAACCTTCCTGTTCGCTGACTGTGGTCTGAACCAGGATCCTACTCCCGAAGAACTGGCTGCTATCGCAGATACTTCTTCCAGAAGCTTCAAGTCTCTGATCGGACCTAAGCCCGTGATCGCCATGCTGAGCCACTCCACCAAGGGAAGTGCAAAGCACGCACTGGTTGACAAAGTAGTAGAAGCTACCCGTATCGCACATGAGGAGTATCCTCATCTGACTCTGGACGGCGAACTGCAGTTGGATGCAGCTCTGGTTCCCAGCGTTGCCAAGTCCAAGGCTCCCGGAAGCCCTGTAAACGGACATGCCAATGTCCTGATCTTCCCGAACCTGGATGCAGGTAACATCGGTTACAAGCTAGTACAGAGACTGGGTGGAGCAGAAGCTTACGGCCCTATGTTACAGGGTATCGCAAAGCCTGTTAACGATCTGTCCAGAGGATGTTCCTGGCAGGATATCGTCGGTGTCGTAGCACTGACCGCTGTACAGGCACAGTTAGTATAATCACTGGTAACGAACATAAACGTGTGCGGGATATCTGTCCCGCACCGTATTCATGTATTGCCCGCACGGGTAACATGACCTCATAGAGTAACAGATTTGAAAGAAAGGAATTCATCATGAATATTTTAGTTATTAACTGCGGAAGCTCTTCCCTGAAGTTCCAGCTCATTGATTCCGAGACCGAGAAATGCATCGCAAAGGGTCTTTGTGAGAGAATCGGTATCGAAGGAAGCCAGATCACCTATACCCCCGATGGTGGTGAGAAAGAGCAGACTGTAACTCCCATGCCGGATCATACCGAAGCTATCCGTCTGGTGCTGGAAGCTCTGACCAATGAAAAGACAGGTGTGGTAAAGAGTCTGGATGAGATCGGTGCCGTAGGACATCGTATCGTACACGGCGGCGAGAAGTTCGCAGCATCCACCATTATCACCGATGAAGTTATGAAAGCCATCGAGGAATGCAACGACCTGGCTCCTTTACATAACCCTGCTAACCTGATCGGTATCAATGCATGCAAGAAGCTGATGCCCACCACTCCCATGGTAGCTGTATTTGACACCGCTTTCCATCAGACCATGCCTGAGGAAGCTTATATGTACGGTCTGCCTTACGAGTATTATGAGAAATACAAGATCAGACGTTACGGCTTCCACGGAACCAGCCACTCTTATGTATCCAAGAAGGCTGCTGAGGTTCTGGGCAAAAAGTACGAAGATCTGAAGATCATCGTTTGCCACCTGGGCAATGGTGCCAGCGTATCCGCTGTTAAGAACGGCAAGTGTGTAGACACCTCCATGGGTCTGACACCTCTGGAAGGTCTGATCATGGGAACCCGTTCCGGTGATATCGATCCTGCCATCATGGAGTTCATCGCTCACAAAGAGGGCAAGAACATCGACGAGATCATGACCGTTCTGAACAAGAAGTCCGGTGTATATGGTCTGTCCAACAATCTGTCTTCCGATTTCCGTGATCTGGAAGCAGGTTACAACAACGGCGATGCACACTGCATCCGTACCATGAACACTTACTGCTACCGTGTGGCAAAATATATCGGCTCTTATGTAGCAGCCATGAACGGTGTAGATGTGATCTGCTTTACCGCAGGTATCGGCGAGAACGCACCTTTAGTTCGTTCCCTGGTATGCGAGCATCTAGGCTTCTTGGGAGTATCCATCGATGAGGAGGCAAACCACAAGCGTGGCGAGGAGATCGCTATTTCCACTCCTGACAGCAAGACCACTGTTATGGTAATTCCTACGAATGAGGAACTTGCTATTGCCAGAGAGACTGTAAGTTTGGTAAAATAGGTTCGACGGAACCTTAAGAATGAGAACACCCATCAACCGGAGGATCCGATTGGTGGGTGTTTTACGTATGCAAATCGAGCATGAGAAATCCCCGTCGATGTATGGTAACGAATCAACAGAGGGAGAAAAATTATGAAAAAAAATGTGATCGTAGGACAGTCCGGAGGCCCCACAGCGGTGATCAATGCCAGTCTGGCAGGTGTCTACAAGACAGCAAAGGATATGGGAGCGGATACCATATACGGTATGCGCTATGGCATTCAGGGTTTGTTGGAGAAAAAGATCGTGGATCTGGGGGAAAAGATCCGCAACGACATGGATGTGGAACTTTTGAAGAGAACACCGGCTTCCTTTCTGGGATCCTGCCGCTATAAGCTGCCGGAGATCAGTGAAGATAAAGCTATTTACGAGAAAATATTTGCAATTCTGGAAGAACTGGGGATCATGGCATTTTTCTATATCGGCGGCAATGACTCCATGGATACCATCAAAAAGCTTTCCGATTATGCAGAGACAGTGGGCAACCCGATCCGTTTTATCGGCGTACCCAAGACCATTGATAACGACTTAGAGGGTACGGATCATACGCCTGGTTACGGAAGTGCGGCAAAATATATTGCTACCGTTACCAAGGAGCTGGTACGTGACGGCCTGATCTATGAGATGCAGAGTGTGACTGTCATCGAGATCATGGGAAGAAATGCCGGATGGCTCACCGGAGCAGCAGTACTGGCCAAGAGTGAAGACTGTGAAGGTCCGGATCTGATCTACCTGCCGGAAGTAGCCTTTGATGTGGATGATTTTCTGAAAAAGGTCAAGAAACTGGTCAGCGAGAAACAGTCCATTGTCATTGCAGTGTCCGAAGGAATCAAGACGGCAGACGGAAGATATGTCTGCGAATTGTCTGCACCTTCCGACAAGACGGATTCTTTCGGCCATGTACAGTTATCCGGTACGGGCAAATATTTGTCTGACCTGATTATTGAAAAGCTGGGCTGCAAATCCAGAGCTATTGAACTGTCTACTCTGCAGCGCTGTGCCGGACATCTGACCTCCCGCGTGGATATCACCGAGGCTTATCAGGTAGGTGGAACTGCGGTAAAGGCAGCTTTTGAAGGCAAGACCGGTCAGATGGTGATCTTAAAGAGAGTATCTCAGGATCCCTATATTTGCACTACGGATCTCTATGATGTGCATAAGGTGGCAAATCTGGAGAAAAAGGTTCCCCGTTCCTGGATCACGGAAGAGGGAGATTATGTGACCGCAGAGATGAAGAACTATATCGAGCCTCTGATCCAGGCGGAACTGACTCCGATCATGATCACAGGCCAGCCCAGACACATTATTATTGACGATCTGTAAAAGAAAATGGAATAAAACAACAAATCAAATAACGATACAAAGGAGGTGGAAAGATGCCGAAACACAGGAAGAGAAGAATCATGCTCAGCATAGTGAGTATTGTGCTTTTTGTAGTTTTATCTGCGCAGCTTTCCACCGTTTCTTTTTCTGTGACTGCGGCCGGGGAACACGGAGAACTGGTGGCGGAGGAGTACGAACGATACCGGGAACGCTTTGACAGGATAGAAAAGATTGGAGATTTGGAGAACCAGGGATTCCGCCTGCTGGAGGATCAGATCTTTGCGATGCCGTTGCAAAAACTTCCGGAGGAAGCCGTAGATACGACAGAGGAACCCGGGAATGAAGTCTGGTTCTATGCGGCACTGGATACAAGGTACCACAGACTGGCGGTATTTATCGCGGATGCTTCCGGGCAGATTCTGTACAAGACGGACCAGCTGGAAGCAAATTACTGCTATCCGGGAGAAATGCGGCAGCCGGTGAAAAAACTGGCTTCGGTTTCTTTTCAGGATGTAGACAATGACAGAGATACGGATATCATCCTGATCGTCCAGTGCCATAATGACAGGGGGGATTATCAGGAAGAATCCTACAAAGTAGGAGATGTTCTGTTCCAGGACGATGGAAACTTTTACCGTGATTATCGGATCTCAGACAAGATCAACCGCTTTGATATGAACAAGAACCCTGCCTGTATTTTAAATTTTGTAAGAGACGGGCGTTCTACGGAATTCCTCTATACGGCGGAGACACTGGCAGATCTTCTGAACCACAATTTCAATGTCATCGAGGAACAGTCTTATACCCGTAATTTTGAAAAGCTGGGAAAATTAAAGGTGGTTCCGGGCACCTACCGGATGGCGGAATATGACGTGTTCATGATCTATCTGATCGATGAACAGGGAAATATTGTGTGGAGTTTTCAACCCATGGAGGATTACGACAATCTCTATGCGCTGAAGGGAATCCAGGGAAAGGACCTGGACGGTGACGGCCTGAAGGATCTGGTGGTGTTTGCAAAATACAGCTATGAAGGAGAAAACGGGGAATTGCTGGTGGACACCGTGTGCACCATTTATTACCAACGGACGGCCGGATTTGAGAAGGATACTGATTTTACAGAAAATTATGAATGTACGGAGGAGGATACTCTGGAGGCACTGGTGACGAAGATCCGTGCCTATTGGGGGTGGCAGACATAATGATAAAAATATTGATCGTGGATGATGAAAAGCCAATCTGTGACCTGATCGACCTGAATCTGTCGGCAGCAGGATATTTTTGCAAAAGTGTACAGGATGGCATGAAAGCCATTGAACTGATCGAGAAGGAAACCTTTGATCTGATCTTACTGGATATTATGCTTCCGGGAGTGGACGGTTTTGATATTATGGAATATATCAGACCTTTAAAGATCCCGGTGATCTTCATTACCGCCAAGGGAGATGTAAAGGACCGGGTAAAAGGCTTGCGTCTGGGGGCGGAGGATTATCTGGTGAAGCCCTTTGATGTGGTGGAACTGCTGGCAAGGGTAGAAGTGGTACTGCGCAGATTCCACAAACGGGGAGCGCAGCTGTCCGCAGGAGATGTAGTGGTGGATATGGAAGCCAGAATGGTGACGAAAGCGGGCGTACCTGTGGTACTTACCAACAAGGAATACGGACTTCTGGTGTTATTTATTCAGAATAAAAATATTGCCTTATTCAAGGAAAGCCTGTACGAAAAGGTATGGGGAGAAGAATATGGCGGGGACAGCAGGACTCTGGAGCTGCATGTGCAGCGCCTGCGCAAAAAAATGGGATGGGAGAATCAGCTGGTAGCGGTATATAAGGTAGGATACCGGCTGGAGATTGCCTGAGAACGAGGAATTCTTGTAGGAAAGTGGACAAGAGGAGAAAAGAATGAAATTTTCCTGGAAAATTCTGCTGTGCACCATGCTGATCATGGCAGCGGCATGCGGAGCAAGCGGTTATTTTTTTGTAAATTATGTGTTTCAGACCTCCATGGAGCGTGAGACCAGACAGGCACTGGATGAAAGTAGTATTTTGAGGTTCGCTTTTGAGACGGCAGCTTTAAATATTCCGTCCAAATATGATGTACTTCCGGACGGAACGGTGGAACAGATCGGAGTATACCTGGAGAACAGTGGACAGCACGGCAACAGATTGCTGCGGATCAGCGATGAGAACGGTAAGGTGCTGTATGTCAGCGAAGGGTTTACCGGGGATACTTCTCTGTGGGAAGAACGCAGAGAAAATACGAGAGTGTACCGGGTAGTGCAGTCGGGGGATTCCTATTATATCCAGACACAGACAAGAATCAATGTGTCCGACCGTCTGCTGACGTTAGAGACCATGAAAAATGTAACTGCGGTATATACGGAGAGGACGGAAGGATTTCGGATGTATCGTCAGGTGACGGTGATCGTACTGTTGTGCAGTGGCGCTGTGATGACGCTGATCGCCTGCTGGCTGACCCGACCGATCCGGCTTCTGACGCAGGCTACCGGCAAAATGGCGGAGGGAGAATACAGCTATCGCGCGGAGCAGATCAGTAATGATGAAATGGGACAGCTGACTGCGGATTTCAACCATATGGCAGAAGCACTGGAGCAGAATATTCAGAATTTGGAAAATGAAGTCAGAGCCAGAGAAGATTTTATTGCCGCATTTTCCCATGAACTGAAGACACCGCTGACAGCTATAATCGGTTACGCGGATATGCTGCGTTCCCGCAAACTGGACGAGGAGAAGCATTTTCTCTGTGCCAATTATATTTATACAGAGGGAAAACGCCTGGAGACTATGGCACTCAGACTGCTGGACATCATTGTGACCAGGCGGGAAGAGATTGAACGGAAGAATACCAATGCCACCGGTATTTTTGCGTATCTGCAGGAAATCTATGTGGATAAGGAAAAACCGGAGGACAGCAGGGTAAAAGTTGACATTCGTTGGGAAAAAGGAGAACTCTATGCCGATGAGAATCTGCTGAAGACCGTATTGATCAATCTGATCGACAATGCCATCAAGGCCTCGGAGGCTGGACAGACGGTGGAGGTCACGGGAAGCCGTCGGGAGAACGGGTATTATTTTCAGGTACGGGATGAAGGTATCGGTATTCCTGAGGAGGAATGTCATAAGATCACCGAGGCCTTTTACATGGTGGACAAATCCAGATCCAGAGCCCATAACGGAGCGGGGCTGGGGCTGGCACTCTGTACCGGCATACTGGAATTGCATCACAGCAGCCTGAAGATCGAGAGTACACAGGGTTTTGGAAGCTGCATGAGTTTTCTGATTCCGGATGAGGGGGTGAAGTCGGATGAATAGATGGAAGAGCTGTTCTTTGGGCTTTGCGGTATCAGTTGTGGTCATTCTTGCGGCTCTGTGGGGACCGGAATGGATCGCGGCCAAAAGTGATGAGAGACTCTTAAACAGTATTACCACAGAGGCGGTGGAAGGTGCGGAAGGATACCGTTACCGCATGAGCAGCAATCAGAAACTATATCTTTTGGGGAGATGTCTGAGCAGTCAGACCCTGCCGGAGAGTGAACTGCGTTTTTTGACCAGAGTGGACAGTGAGGCAGGAAACTACGGAGAAATGACGGGTACCTATGCGTTTGTAGAGAATCGTCAGCAACCGGGAGAGGGACAGATTCAGGAGGAAGCGGTATATGAGGCATGTAACAGAGAGATTCAGATCCTGAAGGAGCAGGGAATTCTTCCCGGCGAAGTAAAGGAAGTTTCGGAAGACTCTTACGAAGCGGTGATCTGTTCTGCTATCGATGTTTTGGAGCCGAGAAATAATCTCTCCGTATGGAAAATCAGCCTGTCTACGGATGTAAGGAATGCGGATAAGAGTAACCGTTTTCTGGATATTTATCTGGATGCGGATACCGGCAAAATTTATGAATTCTATGTCCGGATCGGACAGCAATGGGAAGACATCGATACGGATGCCATGATTGGCCGGTATGCGGAATATCTGGAACTGACTGGTCTTGAAAAATATGAGGATCAAAATCCGCTGTTGGAGACGACGCCGTATTTTGCCAAGTATACTTTCCCGGGGGAGGAGGAAGACAGTACCACGGTGACCATTGGTTACTATGAAGGAATTCGTGAGCTTTTCCTCAAAGTAGGAAGATAGAAAAATAAAATACGCAAAGATTTTTTACAAAAAAGATTAAAATCACTACTTGACGTTACCACACTAAAGCAGTAATATAAATAAAAATTAAATACAGCGGTAAGAAAACCATTGATGTGGAGATAAAAACAGTTCGTGCACTTACAGAGAGACCGGATGCTGAGAAAGGTTGGAACGCAGGTTGTTAAATGGACCACGGAGGGCGCAGTCAAAGAGGATACACAGAATTTTAAGACCTCAAGTATTCTGCGACGTGAGGGCATACGTCAGTTGCCGGGGATATGTTGGTATCCTGTAAGAGCACAAGCAATTGTGAAGCAAGGTGGCACCGCGGGAAATGTATATGACCCGTCCTTGACAGAAGAAGATTCTGTCATGGGCGGTTTTTTTGTAACCTTTTCAGAGCCTATGGCGAGATAGCCTCAATGAGTAAAAGGAAGCCTCAAAGAGGCGATTTTACGAATGGAGGCGCTGAAAAGGTGTGGAAAGAAATAATTTTAAGGAGGAGTACCGGAATGAAGATCACACCCACACTGGAAGAATGTAAAAAGATCGCAGCGGAAGAAAGCTACGGAGTGATTCCCATCAGCACAGAGATGTATGCAGATATGACCACACCCATCGAAGTGCTGCGCATCTTAAAAAAGGTCAGCGGTCATGTCTATCTGCTGGAAAGCGCGGAGGCGGATAAGCGATGGGGACGATATTCCTTTTTAGGCTATGATCCATTGCTTGAGATCACCTGTTATAACGGTATGACTACAATAAAATCGGAACTGACCAGCCGAACGGATTCCGGAGATGTCAGAGGGATCATCCGCAACGTCATGGAAGAGAATAAAAGTCCCAAGCTTCCGGGACTGCCTTCCTTTACCGGAGGTCTGGTAGGATATTTTTCCTATGACTATATCAAATACAGCGAACCGACCCTGCGGCTGGATGCGAAGGACGAGGAAGGCTTCCAGGATGTGAACCTGATGCTGTTCCACAAAGTCATCGCTTTTGACAATTACAGACAGAAGCTGATCCTGATCCTGAATATCAAGACCGATGATCTGGAGATCAATTATCATAGAGCGGAGCGGGAGCTGAACAACATGAAGGAGCTCTTGCTGAATGGAGAAAAGGCAGAGCATATTCCCTGTAAGCTCCGGACAGATTTTCAACCACTGTTCAACGAAGCAGCCTATTGCAACATGGTGGAGAAAGCCAAGCATTACATCAGAGAGGGAGATATCTTCCAGGTGGTATTATCCAATCGCCTGGAGGCGGAGATGGAAGGAAGCCTCTTAGATGCTTACCGGGTACTCCGAACAACAAATCCTTCTCCGTACATGTTCTATTTCTCTGGAAGTGATGGTGAGATCGTGGGAGCCAGCCCGGAGACATTAGTAAAGTTAGAGGACGGCGTATTACATACCTTCCCCCTGGCAGGAACGAGACCCAGAGGAGCTACCGAGGAAGCGGACAAGGCGCTGGAGGCAGAGCTTTTAGCAGATGAGAAGGAACGCTCCGAACACAATATGTTAGTGGATCTGGGACGGAATGATATCGGCAAGATCAGCCGGATTGGCACCGTGGAAGTGGAAAAGTATATGTCCATTGAGAGATATTCTCATGTCATGCACATCGGATCCACGGTAAGAGGAGTGATCAGAGAGGATGCGGATGCTCTGGATGCGGTGGATGCCATCCTGCCTGCAGGAACCCTGTCGGGAGCACCGAAGCTTCGGGCCTGTGAGATCATCAACGAACTGGAAGACAATAAGAGAGGCATCTATGGAGGAGCCATCGGCTATATCTCCTTTACCGGAAACCTGGATACCTGTATCGCTATAAGACTTGCTTTTTCCAAGAACGGAAAAGTATTCGTAAGATCCGGTGCCGGTATTGTGGCGGACAGTGTACCGGAGAAGGAATACAGGGAATGCATTCAGAAGGCAGCAGCTGTAAGACAGGCACTACAGAAAGCGCAGGAGGGAATGGAAGCATGATATTACTGATCGACAATTATGACAGTTTTTCCTATAACGTATATCAGCTGGTAGGAAGCGTAAATCCGGATATTCGGGTGATCCGCAATGATGAATGCAGTGTGGATGAGATCCGCGCCATGAATCCCTCCCACATCATTTTATCGCCGGGACCCGGCAGACCGGACAAAGCGGGCGTCTGTGAAAATGTGATCAGGGCACTGGGCGGAAAAATCCCCATTCTTGGTATCTGCCTGGGACATCAGGCCATCTGCGAGGTGGCGGGAGCCACTGTGACTTATGCATCCCATCTGATGCACGGTAAACAGTCCCTGGCGACTTTGGATACAGACAGTGTATTGTTCCGGGGTATGAAAAAAGTGATCACTGTGGCAAGATATCATTCTCTGGTGGCAGATCCACAGACGATTCCCGCAGAATTGAAAGTTACCGCGGTCACCGAAGACGGAGAGGTCATGGCGGTAGAACAGACAGAAAAGCAGATCTACGGAGTACAGTTCCATCCGGAATCGGTACTGACACCGGATGGACGACAGATCATTGTTAATTTTTTACAGACACAGAAAGGAGCAGGCAGAAACATGATTAAAGAAGCGGTTGCTAAGTTGGTAAAGAATGAGGACATCGGATACGATATGGCAAAAACCGTTATGGATGAGATCATGAGCGGTGAGGCCAGCGATATTTTAAAGAGTGCTTATCTGACAGCATTAAGCCAGAAGGGTGAGACCATCGAAGAGATCACAGGCTCCGCAGAAGAAATGCGAAAGTTCGGCAGAAAACTTGGAGCGGACGTGGAAGCTTTAGAGATTGTGGGAACCGGCGGTGACGGATCTAATTCTTTCAATATCTCCACTACGGCATCTATCGTGATCTCTGCGGCAGGCGTACCGGTAGCCAAGCACGGCAACCGCGCAGCCAGCTCCAAATCCGGTGCAGCAGACTGTCTGGAAGCTCTGGGCGTAAATATCACCATAGAGCCGGAACAGAGCAAGACGTTGTTGGAAGAGATCGGCATCTGCTTTCTTTTCGCACAGAAATATCACACCGCCATGAAATATGTGGGACCCATCCGCAAGGAGTTGGGCATCCGTACTATTTTCAATATTTTAGGACCTCTGGCAAACCCCGCAGGACCGGTATATCAGATCATGGGTGCGTACGATGAAAGCCTGCTGCCCTCTATGGCAAAGGTATTGTCCAATCTGGGTGTAAAACGTGGCATGGTAGTCTATGGACAGGACAGACTGGACGAGATCTCCGCCAGTGCACCCACTACAGTCTGCGAGATTGATAACGGTACCTTTAAAAATTATGTGATCACACCGGAAGAATTTGGCATGGAAAGATGCACGAAGGAAGATCTGGTGGGCGGAACTCCCCAGGAGAACGCAGAGATCACCAGAGCTATCTTAAATGGCGAAAAGGGTCCCAAGCGCAATGCGGTACTGCTGAATGCAGCAGCAGCCCTATATGTGGCAGGCAAGGCAGACAGTATGGCAGACGGTGTGAAGCTGGCAGAGAAGGTCATCGACACAGGCCATGCAAAGGCACAGCTGGAGCGTTTTATCAAGCTGAGCAATGCATGATAAAGTGTTACGAGTGATTTTGACCTGCGGTGCAAGTATTACGATTATGAAACGGAAAGGCAGGATGAATGGATGATACTGGATACTATAGCAGCCTCTGCAAAGGAGCGGGTGGCAGCAGCAAAAGAAGCACTGCCTCTTGCAGAACAGATCGCCAGAGCAAGAGAGTCAGACTGCAATACGGGATTTCCTTTTGAACAGGCACTGGCAAAGAAGAGGATGAGCTTTATCTGCGAGGTGAAAAAGGCGTCGCCCTCCAAGGGACTGATCGCACCGGAATTCCCATATGTGCAGATCGCAAAGGAATACGAAGCGGCAGGAGCGGATGCTATCTCGGTGCTGACGGAATCGGCATATTTTCAAGGGAAGAATGAATATCTGACGAAGATCCGGCAGACGGTACAGATCCCTCTGCTGCGAAAAGATTTCACGGTAGACGAATACATGATCTATGAGGCGAAAAATATCGGAGCGGATGCAGTGCTCCTGATCTGTGCGATTCTCTCTCCCATGCAGTTGTCGGAATACGCGGGGATTGCAAGAGAACTTGGCCTGTCGGCACTGGTGGAAGCTCATGACGAGAGAGAAGTCAAGATGGCGCTTGCAGCAGATGCAAGGATCGTCGGTGTCAATAACCGGAATCTGAAAGACTTTACGGTGGATATCAATAACTCCGTGCGGTTGAGGGAAATGGTGCCGGAGAATATTCTCTTCGTATCCGAAAGTGGTATGAAGACGAGACAGGATATCGAGCGGTTGGAGCAGAACGGTACCAATGCCGTACTCATCGGAGAGACATTGATGCGTAGTGCAGATAAGAAAGCGGCTTTGCAGGAACTCCGCGGACAGTGTGAAAAATAAATTTTTCACGCGCAACTTTGTGCCTAAGGCCCAAAGTTTGCAGGTTATAGAAAGGTAGAAGATTTTATGAAAGTAAAAATGTGTGGTCTCTATCGTCCGGAGGACATTGATTATGCCAATGAGGTGCAGCCGGATTACGTGGGATTTGTATTTTACCCGAAGAGCCACAGGGTGGTTACGAAGGAGCAGGCAGCCAAATATCGCAAAAAGCTTCTGCCGGGGATTCGGACGGTGGGTGTGTTTGTAAATGAGGATCCGAAGAACATTATAGAACTGCTGGAGGAAGATATTTTGGATGTGGCACAGCTTCACGGGGATGAGACAGAAGAGGATATCCAGTATCTGCAGGCGGTCTGCGGTAAACCGGTGATCAAAGCAGTTAAAGTCAGAGACCGGTATGATGTGGAAGCCTGGCTGGACAGCAGTGCAGACTATCTGTTATTCGATAACGGAATGGGGACGGGACAGGCGTTTGACTGGAGTGTCCTTGGCGGAATCGACAGAGAATTTTTCCTGGCGGGTGGACTGCATCCGGACAATCTGGCGGAAGCCATGGAAGCGGTAAGACCTTACGCGGTAGATATTAGCTCCGGCATCGAGAGCGACCGGAAAAAAGATCCGGAGAAGATGCACCGGATCATGGAACTGGTAGAACGGTATCGGAACAAGCCGCAGGCATCAAAGTCGGGGGGCTTTTGAGCCCAACATCAATAGATAGAAGAATTATAAATCAGAAATCAAAATGAAAATCAGGAATAAAAATCAGGAATAAAAATCAGGATGAAAGAAAAGAGGAGGAACACATGAGCAAAGGACGTTACGGAATCCACGGAGGACAATATATCTCTGAGACATTGATGAATGAACTGATCCATCTGGAAGAGTGCTATGAGCATTATAAGAAGGATCCGGAATTCAATGCGGAGCTGAACAAGCTGTTGAATGAATACGCGGGGCGCCCCTCTCTGCTGTACTATGCAGGGAAAATGACGAAGGATCTGGGCGGCGCGAAGATCTATCTCAAGAGAGAGGATCTGAACCATACCGGTTCCCATAAGATCAATAATGCCCTGGGACAGGCACTGCTTGCCAAGAAGATGGGCAAGACCCGCCTGATCGCAGAGACCGGTGCCGGACAGCACGGTGTGGCTACCGCAACGGCAGCAGCCTTCCTGGGGATGGAATGCGAAATCTTCATGGGAAAAGAAGATACCAACAGACAGGCATTGAATGTCTACCGTATGGAACTTCTGGGAGCCAAGGTACATCCCGTAACTTCCGGTACCATGACCTTAAAGGATGCTGTCAATGAGACCATGAGAGAATGGTCCAATCGTGTGGAGGATACCCATTATGTGCTGGGATCCGTTATGGGACCGCATCCCTTCCCAATGATCGTAAGAGATTTTCAGAGTGTGATCAGCCAGGAAGCAAAGGAACAGATTCTGAAGAAGGAAGGAAAGCTTCCGGCAGCCGTGGTAGCCTGCGTAGGCGGCGGCAGCAATGCCATGGGTGCGTTCTATAACTTTATTGAGGACAAGGATGTGGAACTCATCGGTTGTGAGGCAGCAGGCAAGGGTGTGGATACGGCACTGACCGCAGCTACCATTGCTACCGGCTCTCTGGGAATTTTCCATGGAATGAAATCTTATTTCTGCCAGGATGAATATGGACAGATTGCTCCTGTATATTCCATTTCTGCGGGACTGGATTATCCCGGCATCGGACCGGAGCATGCTTATCTGCATGACATCGGCAGAGCACAGTATGTGCCCATCACGGATGACGAGGCAGTGGATGCTTTTGAATATCTGGCAAGAACTGAAGGAATCATCTGCGCTATTGAGAGTGCCCATGCGGTAGCACAGGTACGTAAGATCGCGAAGAACTACAGCCCGGACCAGAGCATTATCATATGTCTGTCCGGCAGAGGCGACAAGGATGTGGCCGCTATTGCGAGATACCGCGGTGTGGATATTCATGACTGATGACCGACCTACGTGCAGGGGCTGTGAAATGCTTTGGGCAGTCCGTTCTCCTGCAGACAGAAGATGAAAACAGGAAAGATAGAAGAAATTAGAATAGAAGAGATAGAAGAAATGGAGACAGATACGATGAGTAAATTAGAAAAAGTATTTGATACACCGAATAAAAAAGCATTCATCGGCTTCCTTACCGCAGGAGACCCGGATGCGGACAGCACTGTACAATTCATCCTGGAGATGGAGAAAGCAGGAGCGGATCTCATAGAGATTGGTATTCCCTTTTCCGATCCTACAGCAGAAGGTGTGGTGATCCAGGAAGCAAATATCCGCTCTCTTGGTAACGGCATGACAACGGACGGCGTGTTCGAAATTGTGAAGAGAGTACGGGAGCAGTCACAGATTCCGCTGGCATTTATGACGTATGTGAATCCGGTATTCCATTACGGATATGAGAAATTTTTTACCAAATGTGAAGAACTGGGTATCAGCGCCATCATTATTCCCGATGTACCTTATGAAGAGAAGGCAGAGGTGGAAGCTCCCGCCAAAACCCATGGCGTGAAGGTAATCTCCATGATCGCTCCTACCTCCGAGAGCCGTATCCGCCAGATTGCATCGGAAGCAGAAGGTTTTATCTATGTGGTAAGTTCCATGGGGGTCACCGGTGTGCGCAGCGAGATCAAGACCAATCTGCCTGCTATCGTGGAAAGCATCCGCACCGTGACCGACGTTCCCTGTGCTATCGGCTTCGGCATCAGCACCCCCGAGCAGGCGAAAGCTATGGCATCTATATCCGACGGAGCCATTGTCGGAAGCGCCATCGTGAAGATCATTGCAAAGTATGGCAAAGATGCAGCTCCTTATATCGGAGAATATGTGAAGAGCATGAAAGAGGCTGTAGCAGAGTAGACAACGATAGGGAGGTATGACACAATAATCTAGGAAACGGTTATTGCTGTAACTACTTGAGCAAAAGGAAATTCATAAGATTAAAATGGAAAGTTTCCAAATGCTCAATTGATTTAGACGTATCATTGTGGTAAATGTGAATTGTCAAGTATGTTCATTCTTGCTTCATTGCTTTTTAGATAACTTAATCGTATAATTGTATCATTGCTAGTACAATTAAAGGGGTAAAGTTATGCAAAAGGAAGCATTTGGTAAACTACTGGTAATTTTAAGGAAGAAGAATGGATTAAGTCAGAAGGAACTGGCAGAGAGGTTATCGGTTTCTACGTCTGCGGTAAGCAAATGGGAGAATGGAAAGAACCTTCCGGATATGATGATGCTTAGTCGTATAGCAGATATACTTCAGGTATCGTGTGACGAATTACATAATCCGGAAAAGACATTGGAGAAGCTGGACAATCCTGAATTTCAAAAAAGGAATGTGGAGGAGGGAGATAAGGAGAATACGGATAACACAGGGGAAAATGAGGAATCAGAACCTGAACCCCAAAAGAAAAACTATGGACGAATTGTAAGAATGTCCTTTTTGATTGGAATATTGGCGATAGCTGCAGGAATGTTTCTGATATATATGGCAGGACATAGAAAACCTGCTTTTCAGCAGATAGGAACAAGGTATATTGATGATCCGTTATGGGGAAGGGTATATGAAATTGCGTATGTAGTAGATGGTGAAATGACGAATGATAGTATTAATGTGCATTTGGATGAAGTGAGAGCTACATTGAATCAAGAAGTAATAGATACCAATATTGTAAAGACAACTTATTATGATAATAAGGAAGACGCTACAGCATGGAAGGAAACAGATGTAGGAGGATATGTATTTCTGAGTGGAGAATGAAAGTTGAGGATAGGATATGAACAAAGGTATATTTGCCATATTTTTTGTAGTAGCTGTTTTAAGTATTTCATTCCCGGTTAATGCGCAGAAAACTGCACAGCGGGTAGGAGGGGGATATACATCAGAAGGTATATATTATGAAGTATATGTTGCAGAAGATTTGGCGGAAAACGACATTGTCCTTTGCGGAGCAAGTGTTAGTGTGACGATGGAAGTGATATATTCAGGGGTTGTAAAACCACAGAAAGAAATTTCATGGAGAGAAAAAATTAATGGAAGCTATTACTCAGGGGTTCTTACAATAAGTAAATATTCATATACTACAAGTCAAACAGTAGCTACGTATACTGGTGTACTTTATAAAGAATAGTTTAAGTTAAAGAGTAGGTTGCATCTATAGAAAAATTACGGATGCAACCTACTCTTTTTGCTATGAAATCTTTTATTAAGGGACTTGAGCAAAAGGAAATTAATACGATTAATGGGAAGTTTCCATCTGCTCAATTGAGTTAGAGAGATAATTTGTGGTAAATATGAATTATCAAGCATGTTTGATTGACAAGTAAAAGAAATATTTTAGAAAATGGAGGAAGGTAAGAAAAAACAAGTACAATAGAGCAGACGGATGTGCAGATATTAAGAATATGGTTTATAATACACATTTAGCAAATTAGGAGGCGGAGCAACTGCAAGGGTAGACATCTCTGTAATCGAACAGCCAACGGCGGCATTTTTGGATGTAAGAGGTGTACACGAGGTTTCTGTGACACAATTCCCTTCTGGATACTGGATGGATATTACAAGATGGACCAGATAATCAATTGATGACCAACGGAATGGACAAAACAGGAGATGCTATGCGGAGAATAAAAACCTATCTTATAATAGTAAACTTGATCTTTCTGACAGGCTGTGCCAACAAGGCAATGCCGGACACTTATGTAGAAAACTATGACTATCAATACAGACAATGGTCGGATAGCATAGCATTTCCTAAAGTCCAGCAGGGAAGCGATAACATCGTATATATATACAAGAATGGTTTTATCTATTACATGGAAGAAGGTAATGATGTTTTAGTTCCGCTGTGTAATAAGGTGGACTGCTTACATGACAGAGAGACGGATCAGCAGAAAATAAAAGAGTGTAATGCCTCTGTCGATTTGGAGGAACTGGCAAATATTAATCCGGATAAAGATATCGCAATTGCAAAATGCGGAGATTATCTTTATTGTATTCCGTTGAGCTGTTACGAAACGGATGAAAGGATATTATACCGCTATGCTCTGGACGGAACAGCGAAAGATGTTGTGTACAAATGGGATGGAAAATCCAGCATTATTGTGAACTGGATCATACATAGGAACAACTTATATTATGCGGAAAAAAGGTATTATGAGGAAGATGAAGAGATAAAGGTTGAATGTACGATAAAACGGTTATCATTAAATACCTTTTTTCATAGACCGGAGACCGTCTATACTGCGGAGGAGAATCTGAGAGTGCTTACTTGGGGAAATCTTCAGGCTTATGGAAATTATGTGTATTTTGAAATTATTTCTATGCTGCCCAAAGAGGGAGATTCCCAGAAGGAAGAAAATAATGGTTACGATTACGACAGGTTATATAATAAAACCTTTGTATATGATATACAGGCGGACAAAATTGAGGAATTACAGATTCCGGATATGCCGAAATCGGTGCATATTTTAGGGGTACAATTCTGGCAGGATCAGATCATTCTGGATCCCTATGATGATGAAAAAAGAGGTGATGAACCGATGCCGGTATATATTGCTGATCTGGATGGATCCAATCTGAAGGTGTTATTGGAAGATGTACCTCAGGCAGGTTATTTTTTGAGTGATGGCGAATATTTATATTTTTTTGATGACTGGATGGAGGACATTGATGATTGGCTTCGGAATCCGGGAAAATATGTTGTGTATGACAAGGACATGCAGATCGTAGATACCTTTATGACACCATTAAATGAAAACGGGAGAGCACAGAGATTTCCGGTAGGTGACAGAAACAGGATGTACTTTACTTATGAGAAAGAAGACGGTACATGGGGAGTAAAGTGCTGGGAGAAAAAAATTGGAGAGTACCGGGGGAAAACGATTACACTGACGGAGATCATGGATCGTTAAAGGGGCAATTTGCATGAGGTTGACAGGATATGAAATAAAAAAGCTGATGACGCAGATTCCGCTATGGATTGCATTTATTGGACTTTTTGTGGGGAATCTATTCCTGCTTTTTATGATTCAGAAAAAAGAAGCGGCCTATGTCTATGTATATCAGCAAAAAGATCAATATATTGCGTTTTGTGAAGGAAATGAACAGGCGGACGAGTTAGGCTTCTATGAGGCTGATCTGGAGGAACAGAAACGGTATCTGGACTCTTATCGGGAATTTATTTCACAGATGCAGGACAGGTCAAAGGCCATGGAAAATGTGATCTCCGAAGGAAATCATTATCTGACGGATAATATCCGCAAGACTTGTCACGATTTTTCGACAGTTGCGAAAGCTTCTGTGACAGTGGACAACTGTTTTGGAATAAAGGCATTGGCGGAGTATCAGTACGGTATTTTCTTTGCTATTTCTTTTCAGGGAGTATTGACGTGGTATTTATTATTTTATGAGAGAAATAGAAAGCTTTTTATTCTTATTAAAGGATGTAAAAACGGACATCATGTAACGGCGTATTCCAAGTTGTTTCTGCTATTATCGGGGGGAGTACTGTATACCTTGTTACAGGAAACCAGTGTTGTTTTGTTCCTGAAATGGATGTATGGATATGGCAATATGAACAGACACGTACAGTCGGTTTCTCTTTTCCGCAACTGCCCGTATGTATTAAGCGTAGGGCAGGCCATAGGACTGCTTATTTTTCTTCGTGTGGGACTGTCCCTGCTGACAGGGTCTGTTCTTTTTATGGCGGGCATGCTGGTGAAATCGGAAACGGGAGCTTTCATTGTCATGATGCTTCCTATGATATGCGAATATGCAGCGTACCATTTCATTGCTGTCACGGGAACCCTGCGGGTATGTAAGATTATAAATCCTTTTTTCTATTGGGATATGAGACAGGCGCTGGGAAGCTATGTTAATTTCAATTTTGGGGGACATGCCATAGGAAAAAATGAAGTTGCGGTCAGTGTCTTCCTGATTATTTATGTGGTATGCTGTGCCAGCGGAATAAACCTTTTCCATAGAACCTGCCAGATCAGTGACAGTGACCGGCTGGAAACGCTGATTATCAGGTTACGAAAAAAATGGAGCGTACTAGGGCATAGAAGGAATCTTGTATATTATGAATTTTATAAACTATTGATCCAGCAGAAAAAAGGAATTGTGATCATAATTGCCCTGTGGCTTATGATGCAGAATGTTTTTGCTGTATATGCGCCACAATACTATGCGACGGCGAAAGATGCCGCCTACCATATGTACCTGAAAAATCTTTCCGGACAGCTGACGGAGGAGACCCTGGAGCAGGTGGAAAACGAAAAAAGGCGGTTGGAGCAGTTACAGGAGCCCAGTCGGGAATCAGCTGAAATGTCAGGGACGGATGAAATAGATCGGTTACTGATGCAGTTGGAATGGCAGCGTTTGCATGAGGGCTTTCAGGAGCTGACAGATCAGATCCGGGGACTATCAGAAAAAGAGGGTAAACTTTCGGAAAAATATTTACTGGATGAAAAAGCTTACCTGGATATATGGGGAAATGTTACCCATGAAGTGCTTACCTGGTACGTAGGTGCGGTTCTGTTGCTGTTTTTACTGGGAGGGATTTACGGAGCAGGAGAGGAGAGCAACCTGATACCGCTGATCCGTTCTACCCGGAGAGGAAGAGAAGTTCTGGAGAGAAGTAAGGATCTGGCAGCGATCATATGCGTAGTATTTGTCTATCTGGTAATGGCTGCACCATTGTTTTTAAAGCTGCAGAATATTGATGGATTTGCCACAGCAGGGCAGAAAATGTGTAATCTGGTAAATTGGAACTGCGAAAGCAGCATAACACTGGGATGGTATGAGACTTTCGTATTTGTCCTGAAATTCGGAAGCTTTCTGGCAGTAGGAATCCTGGGGCGGACATTGTACAAAAAGTTGAAACAGAGAATTCCGGCACTGCTGATGGGAAGCGGCATATTGATTATTGTTGTATTGCTGCTTTTGTATTTTAAACGAAGCAGCCACATGATTCTGTTGAATATGATATAAAGGGTACATTATGGAATTAAAAATAAAAGATCTATACAAAAGCTATGATCATGGGAAAACGTATGCAATAAATGACGTATCTGCAGATTTTACACCGGGGATATATGGGATTCTGGGTCCCAACGGCGCAGGGAAAAGTACAATGTTTGGTATGCTGACGGATAATTTGCGCCCGGATAAGGGAAGCATAACGGCAGACGGAGAAGATATTTATAAGATGGGAGCGGATTACCGGGCGAAGATCGGGTATATGCCACAGCAGCAGAGTCTTTATGAAGCATTTACTGCAGAAAAGTTCCTTTGGTATATGGCTGCTTTAAAAGGAATGAACAGAAAAGATGCCAGAGAACAGATTGAAAATTTGTTAGAGGTCGTCAATCTGAAAGAGGAACGGTATAAAAAGCTGAAATACTTTTCAGGTGGTATGAAACAGAGAATCCTGCTGGCACAGGCGCTATTAAATGATCCGGAGATATTGATTCTGGATGAACCAACGGCTGGGATGGATCCGGAGGAAAGAATCCGGATACGAAATTTTATCAGTGGCTGTGCAAAGGATAAGATTGTCCTTTTAGCCACACATGTAGTAGCGGATGTGGAAAACATGGCCAGAGAGATACTGCTGATAAAGAATGGGAAGATTGTCCGGAGGGATACTCCGCAGAAATTTTTGGCTGAATTGGAACATAAAGTTTATAATGTGTTGGTTACAGAGAGGGAAGGGGAAGAATACCAGAACAGTGGAGCCAGGATCATAAGTGTTACATTAACAGAAAAAGGACATCGACTGAGGATCATCAGTGCCGATGCCTTGAAAACAGGTAATGTGGAAGAAGTTTATCCCTGCTTGGAAGATGTATATTTATATTGGATAGATAGAGAATGATCTACGGTAGTTGTAAAACAACTGATACATTTCCTTTAAGGAGAAGTTCTAAAATTCAATAGCAGACAGACTTGTCTTAAAACTGCCAGAAAATGGAATGATGCTGCGATAATAAAAATTGTATGAAAATCTAGTACTCAGCGGTCAGTCAGCATGGTAAACTCAAAGATATTTTCAATCTCTTTTTCTGTCAGGTACAGCGCATCCAGATAAGATTGGTGACAACGAAAGACATGGAGAAAATGGAAACGGTTATTGCTGTAACTACTTGAGCAAAAGGAAATTAATACGATTAATGGGAAGTTTCCAAATGCTCAATTGTATTTCTAAAGAAAATCTGTTATATGTTAAGGCATCAAACATATTTGTGGGTTTTGAATTTAGAGGTAACTCAAGTGCAGCCGCATATGCAACTGTTTCTTACGATGGAAGATAAGTTGTAAAAATTTGGGATTAAGTGCATAATAAAGCATTTAATCTCAAGTTATATGAGGAAAATTGTATGTTAATAAAAGTGATTAAGAAGCAAACCATTTTTTTATTAAAACAAAAAGAAGCAAGTCTGACATTTATATTACTTCTAGCTGTAGTGCTGGGGAATTATATAACGAATGTTCTCACATTTAGAGGTACTGATGTTTCACAAATGTATCAGCCAATGAAGTTATTAGCGCTCAGCCTGAATAAAGTATATTTTAGTGCAAACATTCAGTTATTAATTGTGATGATTTACCCTATCTTGGTTGCTGTACCTGCTGGTTTTTCTTATACCAAAGAACAGCAGACAAAAGAAGAAGTATACATGATTTATCGTTTAGGGAAAAATCGTTATTTACAAAGTAAATTGTGGGCATCTTTTTTTACAACAACAATAGTCTTTACGGTTCCATTTATGCTGGAAATACTAATGAATATGCTATCTTTTCCCATGAATGCAATAAGAGATTTATCAAATTTAAGCATTTACAATACAGATTATGCCACAATGGTTCATAATTACATAGGCAGCGCAATCTATATAGCATCCCCTGGTTTGTATGCAATTCTTACAACACTGTTTTTTGGTGTCGTATCAGGAATCCTTGGTACGCTTCCCGTAGCAATATCATTTGTTTTGACGGTTAAATATCGCATGTTGCTGATCTTACCGACTTTTGTTCTATTGAATGCGTCTACATATCTTAATATTCTGGATAGAAATAAGAGTTCATTAAGCTGGTATAAGTATTTGCTTCTTTTTGATGATACCCCTAAAAATATTATCGTTCCACTGATGGGGGTAGGAATTATAATAATAACAATATTCGGTTTTTACCTTTATGAAAGGAATAAGGATAAATGGTAATATGTATCATGAAAAAAGAGTAGTAATTTTAATTGGAATACTTTCCGGAATTTGCATATCACTTGGTTTTATCAGACCGTTTGACGGAGTAATAACGCTGCCAGAGCTGGTATTACAATTAAGTGGATCCAGAGGTGAACTCAGCATGAGTTGTAATTTAGTGGAGTTAATTGGATTTATGCTTCGTATGATGCCAAACTATATTATGATATTGGTTTTTGGAAATAAACTGTATGGTCATTTCTGCACAGCCAGTATCTATGTGTTTAGTCGGTGCCCGAATCGAATGAAATGGTATGGAAAGGAAATGTTACAGGTAATTAATTTAATATGCATATTTGAACTGGTATTTCTAAGCACAACCGCTATTGCTTCTGTATTGCGATATCAGGTGATTTTTAGCGTAGGTGGATTTATTTTATTGGGATGCCATGCTCTGATTTTTATGTTATGGAATTTTACCCTGGTGCTGTTAGTTAATTTACTTGCAATCAATATTGGAAGCAGTGCTGCATTCACATTGGTTATGGTTGTGCAAATGACTTGTACCGCAGCACTCAGTATCATAAATATATTGACGAAAATGCAAATCAAACAAGACATCATAGATGTTTTTTTGTGGTTGAATCCAGTAGCACATACCGTTTTAGGATGGCATCGCAGCACATTGTTAGAAGTTGAGTTAGCCAACAGCCGATATTCTTTGAATTTAGTTACTTCGATATTGATTCCGGCTCTATTCTGTATAGTTACTGTAGTGATGGGAGGACTATTGATACAGAAGAAGGATTTACTGGCAGAGAACATGGAAATGGAGACAATTTGATATGAAATTAATTGCAAACAATATTTATAAAAAAATAAAGGGTAAGACAATACTCAATGACATCAGTCTGGAAATGGAAACAGGAAATATATATGGATTTTGGGGTAGAAATGGATCTGGAAAAACCATGTTGTTTCGGGCATTATCGGGTCTGATGAAGATTGATTCAGGTAATATTTATTGGAATGAAAAAGAACTGCACAAAGACTTTGATGTTTTACCAAGTCAAGGGATTGTTTTGGAGCATGCCGGCTTGTATCCCAATAAGACAGGAGTAGATAATTTATTATATCTTGCGCAGTTAAAGGGAGTGATTGGTAAGCGGGAAGTAGAAGAAGCAATACAACGGGTTGGACTTGACCCGGCTGACAAAAGGGTATTTGGTAAATACTCAATGGGAATGAAGCAGAGACTGGTGATTGCACAGGCCATCATGGAGAAACCAGATGTTATCATGCTGGATGAGCCTACAAACGGACTGGATGAAGCAGGAATAAAGGAAATCAGACAATTAATTGAACAGGAAAAAGAAAGAGGAGCCTTAATTCTTTTAGCCAGTCATAATCAGGATGATATGAAGATATTGGCAGACCAGGTATATAAAATTGCAGATGGCCGCATTGAAAGAAAGGGGACAGAACTGTGAAATTCAAATGGGGTTCATGCTTTATCTTATTCATTGTTATAGCTATAACTGTATTTGGTATATTTGAAAAAAGAACGTATACTAATATAGCAGAAGATAAGTCATATTTAGATGAGCTTTACGTAGCACAGCTTCCAGAAAATATATGTCTTGAAGAGACAGAGAATTTATCGGTAAATTTACCGCAGGTCCCAGTTATTATACGGGTATCTGTACTGGGAGATGTGGAGCATATAGGAGGAACAAGCAGGCAACTGGTCAAAGTGGAAGATGTTTATAAGGGAACAGAGCCTGCGGTGGGACAAGATATATATCTTACTTGCAGCCGTTGGTCACTTAGTTTATATTCAGAGCCATATTCCATCGAAAGAGGATTTGTTAATATAATGGAAGTGGGAGGGGAATATTTAGTTTTTATCGAAAATCAGGCAGATGGTCTTGGAGAGAAGATTCCTGTATATCAGGTGTATGTGGAAAATGCATTCACACCAATATTTTCATATCAAGAGCATGAAAATAATATTTGTGAAACAGGTGGTGAATCCACATATGTAAAATATAATCAAGTTTGTGAAAATGAATTTTTTGCTACAACCCAGAAAGGAATGGATGCGTTAGTTGGCCTAAAAAAAGAAATGATAGAAAAATATAATGAAAAGTGAAAACTATAGTTTGATGAATCTGGAGAAACTGAATATTCAGGAAGAAATGAACTATAGCTGTGATACCATGCTTCATATCTATCCGACTGCCAATATGGACTATTCCGTATTGACTGACAGAGAAAAGAGCATTCTTGACAAGGTGATTACGAAGTTTAGTGCTTACAGAGCAAAAGATATTGTAGAGTATATGCATAAGGAAAAGGCATATACTGAGACAAGACCGGGAGAAATCATTCTGTTTAGTCTGGCAAAAGAAATAAGAAAATTTTAATTGATTCCCATGTGCATTTGTTCATGGAAATTTTATGCAGCAGTATGATCATTACAGGTTGGGGGATTGTAATATGAAGACAAGCAAAAAATATTGGCAGATGAAAAGTCTGACCGGAGTGATTTTAGTATGTATATTTCTTACAGCCTGCGGCGGAGAAACGCAGGAAGCTGAGAGGAAAAGCAATGTGCAGGAAAATGAAACGGTAAGTATCACTACCATTGAACAAACAGCCGAACAGTCGCAGGAGACAACGCAGGAAGCGGAAGAGTTTGTGCAGACAGATACTATCCTGGAAAATTTGAAGGGGAATAGAGAACCACAGACGATTTTGCAGGAACTGTCTGAACTTCCATTAAGTATAGAAGAGCTGAGGGCTTATCCGGTATATGTGTTAAGTACTCAATTCGAGGAGTGTAGTGGGGTAGAACTGCTGGATGAATTCTATGAGCAGTCCACACAGGGGAATCCGGCACAATTGTTGATGGCAAATTACCTCTATAATGAAAAATGGATCCTTTCTTATATTGAATTTGACGGAAGTACATATTATATGCTTAGGGGTGATGTGGATGCCGGGACTGCAGAGGAAGACTATACGGAAATGTATTTTCGTTCCCTGAATATTATCGAAAAGAAAGATATAGAACCGGACATGGCACTCATCATGATCGTATTTACCAATCAGGAAAATGTATCCGACGAACAGGCGGAGCAGTATGTGAAATGGTCGGAAGAGGGAAAACGGCCTGATGACATAGAAATATATTATTTCTTAAACCTGAGATACGGTCTTATGAGCGGTGATGATGAACTGAAAATATTGGATGAAGTGGAGAGAACAGCAGACAGAATGGCTGTGTACCGGATCGCAAAGGATTTCACAAATACATATTTTCAGGAGGAATACACAGGCGAAGTTGAGATCATGGGCATCAAGGGACTCTCCGGGGTGGATACGGACAGCAAGGGTAACTGTACGGTGGAAGTAGAGTTCCGGCCGGCACAGGAGGACTCATTATCTTATCTGTTTATGACATTTGGATATGATGAGATGGGATGGACGATCCGCAGTTACGGACTGGAAAAGTAGGCGGACATAGGATACAAAAATTGTATGAAAATCCTACAAAATTTTGTTGACAAAACAGTATTGCCTATGTATAATAAGTCAGTGTGTGAATCAACACATCGTAGGAGACTTGTGTTTTCTACGCAACATATTGCATAGGAGTCGCTATGTTAGTAAGTTTATCTGATGTATTAACATCCGAAGGCAAGGTAGAGACTGTTGCCATTCCGCTTGAGATGACAAGCTTTAAGAGCCGCCAGGGAGAATTCCCCATTACGGAGAAGACACCCATTAATCTTACTTTTACCAACATCGGTGTGAACAAGGCAAAAGTAACCGGCACTGCAGAGCTTACCTTTGACACGAAATGTGACAGGTGCCTTACTGAAGTACCTACAGCAATGAAGCTTAAGTTTGACAGAATCGTTTATTCTCCGGAAGCGGAAGTAAGTGAGGAAGAAGATACCGAGCAGAGCTTTATGGATGGATGGCAGCTGGATGTAGAGGCTTTTGTGTACGATGAAATTCTGGTGAATTGGCCGGCAAAGATCCTGTGTAAGGAAGACTGCAAGGGTATTTGCCCTGTATGTGGTCAGAACAGGAATCTGAAGGAATGTGGTTGCGATACTTTCGTACCGGATCCTCGTATGGCAGCAATCCAAGATATCTTCAACGCGAATAAGGAGGTGTAACGATGTCTATTTGTCCTAAGAATAAATCTTCCAAAGGTAGAAGAGATAAGAGAAGAGCAAACTGGAAAATGAGCGCTCCTACATTGGTAAAGTGCAGCAAATGTGGTGCACTGATGATGCCTCACAGAGTTTGCAAGGCTTGCGGTTCTTACAATAAGAAGCAGGTCGTAAGCGTTGATTAATTTATAAATCAATGAAGCGAAATTAAGTGAAAAGAAAAGAGGAGATTCCGAAAGGAGTCTCCTTTTGCTTTCACAAAAAAATCACTTGCTTTTTATATACGCCTTTAGTATAGTAAGAATGAATCTGCCATCATCAAACTGTTTGGTGCGATCCACGGAGCGGTTTGATGATGAGCGGATAAACATAAACAGGTAAAGGAACGACGAAATGGCAGAATATGTAAATGTTGCTGTAGACGCAATGGGTGGCGATAATGCTCCAGCAGAGATCGTAAAAGGTGCTGTGGAAGCTGTCAATGCGGACAAACGTGTCAAAGTATTCCTGGTAGGCAAAGAGCCTGTGATCCGTGAGGAATTAAAGGCATATACCTATGATGCAGAGCAGCTGGAAGTTGTACATGCTGAAGAAGTCATTGAGACGGCAGAACCTCCGGTCATGGCAATCCGTCGGAAGAAGGATTCCTCCATTGTCAAAGCCATGTATATGGTGAAGAACGGCGAATGCGATGCATTTGTATCTGCGGGAAGTACCGGTGCGGTACTGGTAGGCGGACAGGTGATCGTAGGTCGTATCCGCGGTGTGGAGAGACCTCCTTTAGCGCCTCTGATCCCTACGGAGAAGGGCGTAAGCCTTTTGTTAGACTGTGGAGCCAACGTAGATGCGAGACCTTCCATGTTAGTCCAGTTTGCCAAGATGGGCAGTGTCTATATGGAAAGCGTTATGGGAGTAAAGAATCCGAGAGTCGGTATTGTGAATATCGGCGCCGAGGAGGAGAAGGGCAACGCGCTGGTAAAAGAAACCTTCCCGCTTCTTAAGAATTGCCCGGAGATCAATTTCATCGGCAGCGTGGAAGCAAGAGACATTCCGGCAGGTGCGGCAGATGTCATTGTCTGTGAAGCGTTTGTGGGCAATGTGATCTTGAAGATGTATGAGGGTGTAAGCTCCGCACTTCTGCATCAGGTGAAGCAGGGGATGATGTCCACACTTCGCAGTAAAATGGGTGCACTGCTTGTGAAGCCGGCACTCAAGACTACATTAAAGAGTTTTGATACTTCCCAGTACGGTGGCGCTCCGTTACTTGGACTGAACGGTCTGGTAGTGAAGACTCACGGAAGCAGCAAGGCAGTGGAAGTGAAGAATTCTATTTTGCAGTGTATTGCTTTTAAGGAAGAGAAGATCAACGAGAAGATCAAAGAACAGATCAGCCCGGAAGATAAGGCTGCAGAGAATAATTAATCAAGAGAAATATTTTGAGAAAGAAGGAACTGTTATGGAATTTGAAAAGTTGAAGAAAATCATTGCTGAGGTATTAAACGTAGATCCCGATGAGATCACCATGGAGACCACATTCCAGGATGACCTGGGTGCTGATTCCCTCGATGTATACCAGATCATCATGGGCATCGAGGAAGAGTTCGATATCGAGATCCCTGCTGAGACCGCAGAGCAGGTTACTACAGTAGAAGACGCTGTAGAGATGATCAAGAACGCAGTGAACTAGTAAAGCTACGAGCCATGCAAAGACAAAACAGGAACTGTGACCGAGAGCTTGCTCACAAGGCACTGTTCCTGTTTTTCAGTTTATACAATCGCAATTTGATGTAGTCCAGTAGGCACGGCTATGGTAAGAATAAGCGCGCCGTAAGCAGACGTCGGTACCATAGCGCGTCCCAAGGGACGCATTGCGTGGGTATTTTCCACGCCTATGTACCGTTACGCTCTGCGACAGAGTGCAAACGTGCCGCGTTTCTTACCATAGCCGGGACTACGGAATATAGTGAGGACAAGAAAATGTTGGATGGTTATACAATGGACGTGCTGGAGCAGCGCATCGGCTATTGCTTTCACAATAAAGCATTGCTGAAGCAGGCTCTGACCCACAGCTCCTATACCAATGAACAAAAGATCAACAAAACAGAGAACTACGAGCGTATCGAATTCCTGGGAGATGCCGTACTGGAACTGGTATCCAGTGACTTCTTATTTCGGGAACACCCGGATGTTCCGGAGGGCGAGCTGACCAAGATGCGTGCCTCCATGGTGTGCGAGCCTTCCCTGGCATTCTGTGCCAGAGACCTGGAACTGGGACAGTTTATGCTTTTGGGAAAGGGCGAAGAGAATACCGGCGGCAGACGCAGAGACAGCATCACCTCTGACGGTATGGAAGCCATGATTGGTGCCATTTATCTGGACGGTGGCATGCAGCCTGCCAAGGCTTTTATTGACCGCTTCATTCTGTCGGATTTAGAGGACAAGCGTCTCTTCTACGACAGCAAGAGTAATCTCCAGGAACTGATTCAGGGGAAACTCAAAAAAGAGTTCGAGTACCGGCTGTTAGAGGAGAGCGGACCGGAACACGACAAGACTTTCGTGGTAGAGATCGACATGGAGGGAGAATGCCTTGGCCGTGGGCAGGGAAGAACAAAAAAAGCGGCAGAACAGCAGGCAGCTTATGAGGCGCTTCTGCTATTGAGGGATAGAGGATATGTATTTAAAAAGTATTGAGATCCACGGGTTCAAATCATTTGCCAATAAGATCGTATTTCAGTTCCACAACGGAATCACCGGTATCGTAGGACCTAACGGCAGCGGTAAGAGTAACGTTGCGGACGCGGTAAGATGGGTGCTGGGAGAACAACGCATCAAGCAGTTGCGTGGTGCCAGCATGCAGGATGTTATTTTCTCGGGAACAGAGACCAGAAAACCGTTGAGCTACGCCTATGTTGCCATTACTCTGGACAACAGCGATCACCAGCTGGCGATCGACTATGACGAAGTTACAGTGGCGAGACGGATCTACCGTTCCGGAGAAAGTGAATATCTGATCAATGGTACTCCCTGCAGATTAAAGGATGTCAATGAGCTGTTCTATGATACCGGTATCGGTAAGGAGGGCTATTCCATTATCGGACAGGGCCAGATCGACAAGATCTTAAGCGGTAAACCCGAGGAACGGCGTGAACTGTTCGACGAGGCTGCTGGAATCGTGAAATTCAAGCGCAGAAAAGCAGCAGCCCAGACAAAGCTGGAGAACGAAAAACAGAATCTGGTGCGTGTGAATGATATTCTGTCCGAACTGGAAAAGCAGGTAGGCCCTCTGGAGAAGCAATCCGAGGTGGCTAGGGTCTATCTGAGGAAAAAGGAAGAATTAAAGACTCTGGATATCAATGTCTTCTTATTGGAAAATAAGAAACTCAGAGAACAGCTGTCTTCCATGGAAGAAAAATATAATCTGGCCAGCAATGAACTGAACGAGACCAGTGAAAAGTACGAAGGTATCAAGGAAGAATACGAGCGGATCCAGCAGGAGATCGAAAGCCTGGATGCAGCCATTGAAGTCGCCAGAGAGCAACTGACGGATACCGGCCTGATGCGGGGCAAACTGGAAGGTGAGATCAATGTCTTAAAAGAGCAGATCAATTCCGCTCACGGCAGTGAGAACCATCTGAACAATCGTAAGGCAGCCCTGGAAGAAGAAATCGCCGGCAAAGAAAAAGAAAAACAGGATATTTTAACCGATAAAAAGGATACGGATACTCAGGTACAGGAGATCGCAGAGGCGGCAGCCATGGCAAAGGCCGACCTGGAAGCTATCCAGAACAAGATCACCGAACTCAATAATAATATTGAGGCCGGGAAAAATACCATCATCGGCGAGCTGAACCAGCGGGCTACCATCAAGTCCAAGATGGGACGTTTCGATACTATGATGGAGCAGATCAATATCCGCAAGGCAGAGTTGAATTCCAGACTGCTTCGTGCCAAATCCGATGAGGCTGCCAGAGAAGAGACAATCAAGAAGTTGGAAGAGACCTTCGAGACTGTGACCGAAGAACTGCGGCAGATGACAGAACAGGAAGCAGCATCCGAACTGGAGCTGGGCAATATCCGTGAGAATCTCACAGGCTTAGATGCGAAGCTGCGGGAGACACAGAACCGTTTCCATCAGGAGCAGTCCAAACTGGAAGCCCTGACCAATATCACCGAGCGGTATGACGGCTACGGTGGCAGCGTCAAGAAGGTCATGGAGCAGAAGGAAAAAGAAAAAGGTATCATCGGTGTTGTAGCGGATATTATTCAGGTAGAAGCCAAATATGAGACCGCTATCGAGACCGCTCTGGGTGGTAATATTCAGAATATCGTAACGGATAACGAAGAGACCGCCAAGCATATGATCGGATTCTTAAAGCAGAACCGCCTCGGAAGAGCCACATTCCTTCCCCTGACCAGTATTACCAAACCTCAGGAATTCAAAAATCCCGAGGCCCTGAAGGAAAAAGGTGTCATCGGTATGGCGGATGAACTGGTAAATACGGAAAAAGAATACCGCAATGTGGCCAAGGCCATGCTGGGACGTATCGTGGTCGTAGACAACGTGGACAATGCCGTGAAGATCGCAAGAAAATTCGATTACGGCATCCGTATGGTCACATTGGAAGGCGAACTCTTAGTTCCCGGCGGTGCCATCAGCGGTGGTGCATTTAAGAATAACAGTAATCTTCTGGGAAGACGTCGTGAGATGGATGAACTGGAGAAAAAGGTGAAAAAACTCTCCGATGACATCAAGACCTATAACCAGAAGATTGAAGGCGCCAAGAGCAAACGAAATAAGCTGCGTATGGATCTGGAAGCATTGAAGACCGAGATGCAGCGCAAGTCCATTGAGCAGAATACCGCAAGATTAAATATTTCCCAGGCCAGAGAACGTATGGAAGAAGAGGCAGAGAGTGCACAGTCCCTGAAGCTGGAGGAACAGGAGATCGAGACCAAGATCTTCGAGATCCGTTCCAGCAAGGAAACAATCGTACAGGAACTGGCTGCAAGTGAAGAACTGGAGAAAACCACTCAGGAACAGATTCTTGTCTTCCAGAAGGAACTGGAAGGCTGCAGACTGGAAGAGAGTGAAGCTTCCGCCCATGCCGGAGAATGGGAAGTAAAAGTCGAGAAGATGCGTCAGGCTCTGGATTACAAACAGGCCAATGTAGACCGTATAGGCGGCGAACTGGAGCGTGCACAGGCAGAACTGAATGAGATCTTACAGGCACTGACTGAAAACGCACAGGAAGTGGAACGCAAGAAAAACAACATTCTGGAGATTGAGAAGACCATCGCGGCTTCCCATGAGAATCAGGATGCTTCCAAGAAAAAGCTGGACGAGGATATTGCAAAGAAAGAAGAACTGTCTGCAAAGCAGAAAGGCTTCTTCCAGAGCAGAGAAGAAATGTCAGAGCGCATGAATGCTCTGGACAAAGAAGTCTATCGTCTGAGTGAACAGAAGAAAAAGCTGGAAGACAATATCGAAGGCCAGATCAATTACATGTGGGATGAGTATGAGATTACCCTGAGTGATGCGGCAGGCCTTCGCAATGAAGAGATGAATGATCTGCCCGCCATGAAGCGTGAGATCAGCGGTCTGAAAGATGAGATCCGGAAGTTAGGTAATGTCAATGTCAACGCCATTGAGGATTACAGGAATCTGATGGAGCGTTATACCTTTATGAAGACCCAGCATGACGATCTGGTAGAGGCGGAGAAGACCCTGGAAGGCATTATCGAGGAACTGGATACCGCCATGCGCAAACAGTTCACGGAGAAATTTGCGGAGATCAGCAGAGAGTTCGATAAAGTATTCAAAGAACTCTTTGGTGGTGGTAAGGGAACCCTGGAACTGATGGAGGATGAGGATATTCTGGAAGCAGGCATCCGCATCATCGCACAGCCCCCCGGAAAGAAGCTTCAGAACATGATGCAGCTGTCCGGTGGAGAAAAGGCATTGTCCGCTATTTCCCTGTTGTTTGCCATCCAGAACTTAAAGCCCTCTCCGTTCTGTCTGTTGGACGAGATCGAGGCGGCGTTGGATGACTCCAACGTAGGCCGTTTCGCTAAGTATTTACATAAGCTGACCAAGAACACCCAGTTCATTGTCATTACCCACAGACGAGGCACTATGGAACAGGTGGACAGACTGTATGGTATCACCATGCAGGAGAAGGGTGTATCTACTTTAGTCAGTGTTAACCTCATTGATAAAGATCTGGATGATTAGAGTATGAAAAGAACTTCTAATCACTCAGAGCAAAGGCTCTTTCGTGAAGAAGTTCTAAGTTTCATACAAGAAAAACGCAAGCGCTTTTCTGGATAGAATGCTGATTGGAGGAAATCGGATGAGTGAGGAAAAGAAAGGCTTTTTTGCCCGGTTAAAAGAAGGACTGACCAAGACCCGTGATAACATTGTCCGGGGAATCGATTCGGTCTTCAGCGGTTTTTCCGCCATTGATGATGATTTCTACGAAGAACTGGAAGAAATCCTGATTATGGGAGATATCGGTGTGAATGCCACCACCGCTATCGTGGAGAGACTGAAACAGCAGGTGAAGGAAAAACATATCAAGGAACCTTCCGAATGCAAACAGCTTCTGATTGAAAGTATCAAGGAGCAGATGCAGGTGGATGAGACTGCCTATAATTTTGAGAAGGAACAGTCCGTGATCATGGTCATCGGTGTCAACGGTGTGGGGAAGACCACTTCCGTCGGCAAGCTGGCCGGTAAATTAAAGGATGAGGGCAGGAAAGTCCTTATTGCCGCAGCGGATACTTTCCGTGCCGCAGCAGGAGACCAGCTGGCAGAGTGGGCATCCCGGGCGGATGTTCCCATGATCGGCGGAAAAGAAGGTGCGGATCCCGCCAGCGTGGTGTTTGATGCCGTGAATGCGGCGAAGGCACGAGGCGTGGATGTGCTTCTTGTAGATACCGCCGGCAGACTGCACAATAAAAAGAACCTGATGGAAGAACTTCGTAAGATGAACCGTATCATCGACAAGGAATTCCCCAATGCCCACAGAGAGAATCTGATCGTGCTGGACGGCACCACGGGACAGAATGCTCTGGTGCAGGCAAGAGAATTCGGTGAGGTGGCGGATCTTACGGGTATCATCCTGACCAAAATGGACGGAACGGCCAAGGGCGGTATCGCTGTGGCCATCCAGTCCGAACTGAAGGTTCCGGTAAAATATATCGGTGTGGGAGAATCCATCGAGGATCTCCAGAAATTCAATTCCGATGAATTTGTAAATGCGTTGTTTGATGTGAATATGGATGACATCGGAGAACTGCATCTGCCGGAGGAAGAAGCTGGAGAGACAGACGCGGAAGAATAATAAACAGGCAGACCAAAGAAAGTGTGACAGAAAGGCATGGGAAGAAAAATGCAGGAAGAAATGTTGACTTTAGAGAAATTTGAAGAAGCAAGTGAGATCGTTAAAAAAGTTACTTTAGAGACCAAACTGGTATACAGTGATTATTTCAGTGCCCAGACCGGCAACCGCGTATACTTAAAGCCCGAGAACTTACAGTTTACCGGAGCTTACAAGTTAAGAGGCGCTTATTACAAAATGAGCACTCTGACCGATGAAGAGCGCGCCAAGGGACTGATCACCGCCTCTGCAGGCAACCATGCCCAGGGCGTAGCTTATGCGGCAAAATGCTATGGAAGCAAGGCAACCATCGTAATGCCCACCACGACACCTCTGATCAAGGTAAACCGTACCAGAGGCTATGGAGCAGAGGTAGTACTGCATGGCGATGTCTATGATGAGGCCTGCGCAAAGGCATATGAGCTGGCAGAAGAGCACGGATATACCTTCATTCATCCGTTTGATGATCTGACTGTGGCGACCGGTCAGGGTACCATTGCCATGGAGATATTCAAGGAGCTTCCGCTGGTAGATTATATTCTGGTTCCTATCGGTGGCGGTGGACTGGCAACCGGTGTCTCCACACTGGCAAAACTGCTGAACCCGAAGATCAAGGTCATCGGTGTAGAGCCCGCAGGAGCTAACTGCATGCAGGTATCCTTAAAGAACGGCAAGGTTACCACATTGCCCAAGGTCAACACCATCGCAGACGGTACCGCGGTAAAGACTCCTGGCAGCAAGATCTTCCCGTACTTACAGAAGAATCTGGACGATGTGATCACCGTAGAGGATGAGGATCTGGTAGTAGCTTTTCTGGATATGGTAGAGAATCACAAGATGATCGTGGAGAATTCCGGTCTGCTGACGGTAGCAGCCTTAAAGCAGTTAAATGTGAAGGATAAGCGTATTGTATCTATCCTGAGTGGCGGTAACATGGATGTCATCACCATGTCTTCCGTAGTACAGCAGGGCCTGATCTTAAGAGACCGTATCTTCACTGTATCCGTACTGCTTCCCGACAAGCCCGGTGAGCTGTGCAGAGTATCCGGTATCATTGCCGGCGTTAACGGCAATGTCATCAAGCTGGAGCACAACCAGTTCGTATCCATCAACCGCAGTGCTGCTGTGGAACTGCGTATCACACTGGAAGCTTTCGGCACCGAGCATAAGAATGAGATCATTGCCGCTCTGGAAAAAGAAGGCTATCAGCCCAAAGTGGTAAGAGCCAATATCTAAGTTTTAAGATTTGAAAAGAAGTGAATGTATCACCGATAAAAGCCGCATATTATAGATATGCGGCTTTTGTATGGAATGGAGAAAAAAAGTTATGGCAAAGAAGACAGAAAAAGAACTGGAAATACAGAGACTGGACAAAAAGACACCCTTACAGATGATCTGGGATTATGTGATGATCACGGTGGCATCCTTTGTCTATGCGGTATCCGTCAGCTTATTTTTGGATCCGAACTCCCTGGCACCCGGTGGAATCACCGGTATCGCTATTATCTTAAATCGTCTGTTCGGCATTGAGACCGGTACCTGGATGCTGCTCATCAATATACCGATCCTGCTGATCGGTATCTGGAAATTCGGACTGCGGTTTATTCTGTCTACAATCTATTGTACGGCAATGACCTCTCTGTTTACGAACCTGCTGACACCGGTAGGAGCAGTGACCACAGATCCTTTGCTTGCCTCTCTGACCGGAAGTGCCCTGATGGCAGTATCCATGGGCTGGGTGTTCAAGGCCGGATCCACTACGGGAGGAACAGATATTATTATCAAGCTGCTGCGACTAAAGTTCCCGTACCTCAAGACAGGAGCATTGTTTTTCCTGACTGATGTGGTTATTGTCATAGCATCGGCATTTGTATTCCGGAACATTGACAAGGCATTGTATGCCGGTATCGTGGTCATTATCACATCAGTGGTGCTGGATGTGGTATTGTACGGTCGTGATGAGGCGAAGCTGATCTATATTATCAGCGACCATGCGGAAAAAATCGCAGGGAGACTTTTGGAGGAGCTGGACATTGGTGTAACTTATGTACAGGGCAGTGGTGCCTACAGCGGCAAGGAGAAGAGCGTCATCATGTGTGCCATGAAGAAAAACATTTCTCCCAAGGCGGAAGAGATCGTAAAGGAAGAGGATCCCCTGGCATTTATGATCGTCACCAGTGCCACGGAGATCTTCGGGGAGGGCTATAAGAGCTATTTTAGTGAGAAACTGTAAAAGGTCAATTATTAAATTTCAGGAAAAAATTTTGAAAGGGCTTACATTTTTTTAAAGAATCTTCTATAATAGCGTCGTGTCCGAACGGACAGACGCTATTTTGGGGATACGATGAATGGGTACGGATTATGATTTCAAACCGGGCAGAAGCAGCCTGCGGATTACTGTGGCATAGAATAGTGTAAAACCATAGAGAGAACCGAATGGAAACTGTGGTAATGATATAGGAGCTATGTGATATGAGTGATACAACATTGTCAAAAGAGGAGAAACAATATAAACGGCTCACCGGGGAACCGGTAGCACGGTTGGTCCTGGAACTGGGACTGCCGACTACCATCAGTATGCTGATCACGAATCTGTATAATATGGTGGATACCTGGTTCGTAAGCCAGTTAGGCACCAGTGCCACCGGAGCGGTAGGCGTGGTGTTTGGCTTGATGGCAATTATTCAGGCGTTCGGATTCATGTTCGGTCATGGCGCTGGAAGCAATATCAGCCGGTTATTAGGAGCTCATGAAAAGGAGCGGGCGAAAGCTTTTTCCGCAACGGGATTTTATCTGGCGGTGGGAGCCGGAGTGTTGATCGCAATTATCGGTATTTTGGATCTGAACGGATTGTGCAGATTGCTTGGAAGTACGGAGACCATCCTTCCCTATGCGAGAATCTATGCTTTCTATATTCTGGTGTCGGCACCGGCAATGGCATCCAGCTGTGTGATGAACAATGTGCTCCGGTATGAAGGCTATGCCAATCTTGCGATGGTGGGACTGGTCTCCGGCGGTATCTTAAATATGGCGGGAGATGCCATCCTTATGTGGGGCTTAAATCTTGGCATCCGGGGAGCGGCACTTTCCACTATGATCTCCCAGTACATATCCTTTGGAATCCTGTTATGCTTTTTCCTGCGTGGAAAGACTCAGAGCAGCCTGACACCGAAATATTTTACCTGGGAATTTGCGGTACATAAGAACATTCTTACAGCAGGCTTCCCCAGTATGATGCGGCAGGGACTGGCCAGCGTGTCAACCATGGTGCTGAATGCGCAGGCGGCAGTCTACGGAGATATTGCCATTGCTGCCATGAGCGTGGTATCCCGTATTTTCAATTTCGTATTCAGTGTGGCCCTGGGTATCGGTCAGGGCTTCCAGCCGGTATCCTCCTTCAATTATGGGGCAAAGAAGTATTCCCGTGTAAGGAAAGCGTTCTGGTTCACCCTGTGTACTAGTCTGGTGACCATGGCAGTGTTTGCAGGGGTGGTGTATGTGTTCCGCAGAGAGCTGTTGCTGGAATTCCTTACGGATATGGATGCCTATGAGATTGCATTTTATGCGTTGCAGATCCAATGTCTGACGCTGCCGTTTATTCCGGTATGTATCTGCGGCAACATGCTGTTTCAGTCCATCGGAAAGGGAGGCAGGGCGACGATCTTAGCCTCCTTCCGAAGTGGCACTATCTACATTCCGGCGCTACTGATCCTGACGGCGTTCTGGGGAATTCGGGGCATCCAGTGGTCACAGCCGGTGTCCGATATTTTATCTGCGGTTTTGTCATTGCCGGTGGCAGTGGTGTTCTTAAGGGAACTGCCGGAAGATGGTACGGAAGTATAGAGAAGAATGAGATCCCTTCGTCATAAGACGGAGGGATTTTTATGTACAGATGTATCCATACGCAGGAATAAGTATCTGCCTTGATCTGTGAAGCTGTTGACATTAAATAATCCACATGATACAATATATTTAACAATTAGGTTAAATGTTAAACGCTTGGATGAAAGGATGTGATTCATTTTTGGGAATACAGGATACATTGAAAGCGCTGGCAGATCCTATAAGGCGTGAAATACTAAATCTTCTGAAAAACGGTCGATTGTCGGCAGGAGAGATCTGCGAACATTTTCCGGTGACGGGGGCTTCCATATCGAGGCATTTGTCGGTGCTAAAGGAGGCAGATCTGATCCGGGACAAGCGGGAAGGAAAGTTTATTTATTATGAACTGAATGCTTCCGTGCTGGAAGAAATCATGTTATGGATCACAGATTTGAAAGGAGCATCGGATAATGAAGGAAATGATACAGAAAAATAAAGGCAGGCTGATCTGCTCGGCATTTGTTATGTGCATGGGAATGATATTGGGATATACCTGTGAGAACAGTCTGTGGGTAAACGGCACTTTTGCAGTGACTTATGTGGTAGTAATGGCAGTAACTTTTTACGACAACAGAAACAGGCAGCAGAGTGATAAGGTCATAAGAATGGTTACGTGGATCGTGCCGGGAATGACATTGCTCTATAACGGTATCGCCAGATGGATTGATATGGGTGTAAGGAAAGAGAATCTGCTCATGGTAATTTTGTATGTCGGAATGGGATTGCTATTTGTTATTGTGGGCAATTATCTGCCCAAGGTGAAACCGAACCGCACCATCGGCATCCGCGTCGTATGGACATTGCAGGATGAGGAGAACTGGAATGCCACGCACCGCTTCAGTGGAAAAATATGGGTGGCAGCAGGACTACTGAGCATGAGCTGTGGACTGTTCAGTGACAGCATGGCTGCATTATTTCTGTTTATTGTCGCTATCACGGCAGCAGCTTTTGGCAGCATCCTGTATTCTTATCTCTATTATAGAAAGAAGCTGCGCACCGGAAAAGGGCTGGCAGTACACTGCAACCATAAAGTAGTTGCAGTCTATGTGTTTATAATGCTCGCATGTGTGCTATTTACGGTATGGACGTTATATACGGGAAAAATCGAGATCTGTTACGGAGAAAATGAATTTACTGTTCAGGCGGAGGGCTGGCAGGATTATACAGTGAAATATGACGCTATCGACAGCATTGCTTGCGAGGAGAATATGTTCCGGGATACGAATACAATCCGGACGAACGGTTTTGGCAACTTGAAATACTCCATGGGACATTTTCGCGATGAAATCCACGCAGATTACATCCGCTATACTCATAACGACTGTGACACTTATGTAGTCATGGAAGTAGAGGGGAGCACCGTTATTCTAAACGGTGCAGATGATGCGCAGACATGGGAAATCTACAATAATATCAGAGAACGGATGGAAAAATAATATTTGTAAATATATTTCCCAATTGCTTTTATATTTTTTAAAAATGGTATACACTAAACTTATGTAAGTTAGTAAACGAGGATTTCGGGAAAGGGTGGTTACAGTATGCTGAAACAGTGGATTCCGGCGGTGAAGCCGGAAAAAGAGGAACTGGAAAAACGACTGAATGCGGCGCAGGAGGAGCTTGGTAGACTCCAGATGCAGATCAAGGAGCATAAGCTCCCGGTGCTGGTGCTGATCGAGGGCTGGGGTGCGGCCGGCAAGGGCAGTACCATCGGCGGAATTATTAAAAATATCGATCCGCGATTTTTCAAGGTGGCTTCCATGTCTGCACCGACAGAGGAAGAGAAGCGGAAACCTTTCCTGTATCGTTATTTTGTAAAAATTCCGGAAGCCGGGAAGTTCGAATTTCTGGATTCCGGCTGGATGGATGAGGTGACGAAGGGAAGACTTCGGGGTGAATTGTCGGATAAGCAGTACGCGGAGCGTATCGAGAGCATTAAACGTTTTGAACGACAGTTGACGGACAACGGTTATCTGGTGTTGAAGCTCTTTTTCCAGATTGGAAAAAAGGAACAGAAGAAGCGGCTGGAAGAACTGGAAGGCAACAAGGACACTGCATGGCGTGTGGGTGAGAACGACTGGTGGCAGAACAAGCATTATGACAAATGCGAGGAAGTCTTCGATAAATATCTCACCGACACCAATGCTTCCGTAGCACCCTGGTACATCATAGATTCCGGGGACAAAAAGTGGGCGGAGTTACAGGTGTTGGAGACGCTGTGCAGCGGTATCCATGTGGCTTTACAGAACGAAAGCCTGGCAGTGCCTATTTTACAGAACGTATTCCCTCTGGTGAAGATGCCGAAGCTGTCCGAGGTGGAACTGGACAAGGAGATTTCCGAGGAAGAATACAAGCGGGAACTGCGTCATCTGCAGAAGAAGCTGAATGCCCTGCATTACCGCCTTTATCGGAAAAAGATTCCGGTAGTCATCGCCTACGAAGGCTGGGACGCCGCAGGCAAGGGCGGAAATATCAAGCGGATCGCGGGAGCACTGGATCCCAGAGGCTACGAGGTACACCCAATCGCCAGCCCGGAACCACACGAGAAAGCGAGACATTATCTCTGGCGATTCTGGACGAGACTGCCCAAGACCGGACATATTGCCATTTTCGACCGTACCTGGTACGGGCGCGTTATGGTGGAGCGCCTGGAAGGCTTCTGCAGCACCAACGACTGGCAGCGGGCTTACAATGAGATCAATGAGTTCGAGAAGGAATTGTCCCAGTGGGGTGCGGTGATCATCAAATTCTGGGTGCAGATCGACAAGGACACCCAGCTGGAACGTTTTACGGAACGGCAGAACACCCCGGAGAAGCAGTGGAAGATCACGGACGAAGACTGGCGCAACCGGGATAAATGGGATCAGTATGAAGATGCCGTAAACGAAATGCTCCAGAAGACCAGCACGGAGTATGCACCCTGGCATATTCTGGAATCCGTAGACAAAAAATATGCCCGGATCAAAGCATTGAAGATTGTCATTGCCGAACTGGAAAAGGCTCTGGGATAGGAAAAGAAAGTAGAGAACGTAAACACCGTCTTGTAAAAAGGCGGTGTTTCTATATGTGATGAAAGCGTTGACAATGTAGGATTCATAAAATATAATTATTTCATCGAAACGGTGAAAAGGGGTGAATTGATGAAACAAAATTTATCACAAATACAATATGAGCAACTGGCCAGAGAACAATTTTGCAACCGGCTGAAAGAAATTCCGTTTGTTTCGGATATCGAGGTGTTTTTGGAAAAGAAGAATGCACCGCTGGGGGATTTCAAGGCAAAGGTGTATTTGGAGGACAGCGATGAGCCTCTTTTATTTGTGATTGAAGTCAGGTCTAACGGAGAAAAGAGATTCGTTAATCATTTTATGGAAATCGTGATGCGGCAGGATGATAAAACGCATTATATTTTTATGGCACCATATATTTCGGAGCAGTCAGCCAGAGCAATGAAAGAGGAAAAATGCAGTTATATGGATCTGTCCGGAAATTGTTATATCTTAACGAAAAGATTTCTGCTCTATGTCAGTGGACAGGATAACAAGTTCATAACCCACAGGGAAAAGAAAAATTACTTATCCAAATCGTCAAGTGCTGCATCAGCAATTATTCGTACCATGCTGAATGAACCGGAGCGAAAATGGCAGGTGAAAACGCTGGCTCAGGAGAGCAATACGGCATTGGGAACAGTATCTAATGTGAAAAGTTTTTTGCTTGCCAGAGACTGGATAGATAAGAGTACTACGGAATTCCGTTTGCAGAACATTAGGGAACTGTTTTATACATGGGCAAAGGATTATCATCAAAAAGAAGCGAGAAAATTACAGTTTTATTCTTTGGATACGGTTCCGGAGATAGAACAATCAGCCGCTGAATGGAGTAAAACACATGATAATGGAGCTATATTAGGTGGCTTTTCGGCTGCGGCACGATATGCGCCGACAGTACGTTATCAAAAAGCCGAAATATATGTAGAACCTCAATTTGTTCAGGAATTTGTAAAAGATCTGGAATTGCAGCCGGTCAACACCGGAGGAAATGTTGTGATAACGATACCGCATGACGAAACCCCCTGTATGTACGCAAAGCCTGTTCATGATACATTAGTAACTTCTCCGGCACAAACGGTAATTGATCTGCTGGGGGATGCCGGAAGAGGGGAAGAGGCTGCGGAGGCAATCCTGCGCAGAGAATACCCGGAGAGGACAGAGGATGAAAGAAGAACTGAAAAAGGCAACTGACTATTCAGAGGGACAAAAGACAGCCGCATACATGGTACTCGGAGAGATCGTAAATCTTTTGAATGAGTTTTCAGATAATATCAGAATCATAGGAGGATGGGTTCCGACACTTTTATACCCGACCGGTGACCATATAGGTTCTATTGATGTAGATGTTCTGCTGAATCAACTGGAGATCAAAAAGGCAGAAAGCTATCGGACGATTAAACGGATACTGACACAAAATGGGTATAGAAGACATGAAGAAAAATATTTTACATTTATAAAAACAATAGTTTTAGATGGAGTTTCCTATGACGTAGACGTGGATTTCCTGTCCGGAAAATATGGCGGCGATGGCGGAAATGTAAGCAAACATGTGGATGGTATTAAAACCTTACCGGCTACGGGAGGAAATTTTGCATTTGATTTTCCGCCAACGGATGTGAAAATAGAATATATGCGGGAGGATGGAGCAAAGGACAGTGGACATGTGAAAGTGATTTCTGTGGTGCCTTATCTGGTCATGAAGACAGCAGCACTGGGGAGGGGAAAACCGAAGGATGCGTATGATATATATTACATGGTTGACAAATATGAGGGAGGCGTAAGAACACTTGTTAAGGAATTTATGCCTTATACAGACAGAGAGTTGATCAGAGAAATGTGTCAGAAGCTGGATGAAAAATTTGCTTCGCCACAGCATGCCGGACCAACAGATGTAGTGACATTCATGGGAATAACAGAGGAAGAAGAAAAAGAACAGATCCGACAGGATGTTTACCAGAAGATACACTATTTAACAAATAAATTGAAAACAATGTAAGCAAAATCTTGTGTTGGCAGACAGGTCTGTTATAATGATACATAGTTGTATTTCCCAGATAGTATTTACAGAACGAGAGGAGAAATCATGGGCGAGAACCGTAAGATATATGCAGCATTATTGGGAGCAGGAACCGTGGGCAGCGGTGTGTATAAGCTGGCAGGAATGCAGGAAGAAGATATCTGCCTGAAAACAGGAGCACAGCTGGAGATCAAAAAGATCCTGGTGCGGAATCCGGGAAAGGTAAGAGAGGGAATCCCACAGGAACTATTTACAGATAGCTGGCAGGAGATTTTAGAAGATCCCGAGATTCAGATCGTCATCGAAGTCATGGGCGGCATCGAACCGGCCAGAACCTATGTGGAAGAAGCCATGAAGGCCGGCAAACAGGTGGTCACCGCCAACAAGGATCTGCTGGCGGAATATGGGGATCCGTTGTTTGAGATCGCCACGGAGAATAAATGCGACTTACAATTCGAGGCGGCAGTGGCAGGAGCCATTCCCATTATCCGGCCTTTGCGTCAGAGCCTGGCGGGAAGTCAATTGACGGAGATCATGGGAATCGTCAACGGTACGACAAACTATATTTTGACCAAAATGTCCGAGGAAGGTATGGGCTATCAGGAAGCTCTGGATATGGCTACGAGACTGGGCTATGCGGAAGCAGATCCCACAGCGGACGTGGAAGGCTATGATGCGGGACGCAAGATCGCCATTATGGCATCCATCGCTTTCAGCTCCCGCGTGACGTTCCCTCAGGTTTATACGGAAGGCATCACGAAGATTACAGCAGAGGATATCCGGTATGCGAAAGAATTCGGCTATGTGATTAAACTGTTGGGTATTACAAAGCTTACAGGTAAAGGAATTGAAGTAAAAGTACATCCCACATTGATCCCGGACAGCCATCCTCTTGCCACGGTCAGAGATTCCTTCAATGCCGTATTTGTTCATGGTCAGGCTTGTGATGATGCCATGTTCATGGGACGGGGCGCCGGACAGATGCCCACTGCCAGTGCGGTATTGGGAGATGTCATCGATGTGATGCGTAATATTATCCATGGAAGTTGCGGCAAGATTGGCAGTGACAGCCACAAGAAACTTCCCGTACTGGATGTGGAGGAGACGAAGAGCAGATTCTTCCTGCGGCTTCAGGTGGAGAACCGCGCCGGAGCACTGGCCAATATTGCAGGTGTCCTGGGCAACAACGATGTCAGCATCGCACAGATGGTACAGAAGCGTAGCCACGACGGCATTGCCGAAATCGTGGTCATCACCGATCTCGTAAAGGAGAGACATTTTAATGACGCTATCCGCATCATGGAGGGAATGTCCGTCGTGAGGGAAATTTCCGGCATTATCCGTGTGTACTAAAAGTATGATAAATTGAGAGTTAGTGAAACAAATCCACGAACGCCCATGGCGGATGGAATGTCCTTCCTCGATGTAAGGTCTCCCGGTGGGAATTTTCTGACGAAAAGTGAGTAGCGGTTCTAAACCGCACGGGCACGGCTCCAGTTGCCATCCATGGCAACGTCCGCCTGTCGCGAACGTCCTGTTCGCTCCACCCTGTTTTTCTACACTTTTCGAGAAAATATCACCACCTCCCGACAAACATCCTCGGAAGGACATTCCGTCCGCCATGGGCGTTCTGCATTTTGGAAAGTTTTAAAAAAACAGTAGCCCCGGCTGGGTATAAGAATAAGCAGTGCCGTAAGCAGACGTCGGTACTTAGCGGTCGTATTGTGACCGCTTATGTACCGCTACGCTCTGCGACAGAGCGCGAGCGTGCCGCGTTTCTTATACCCTGCCAAGGGCTACGGGGATTTGATAGCATTTCTTCACTAACTCTCAATTTATATAGCAAAGGTGTAAAGAAAAAATACTTGATATGTAAAGCCTTGGAATGCTAGTAAAATCAGCACTCCGAGGCTTTTTTATATGCTTTTTGTGACAATCTTGTGACAAAATATAAAATAAAACATGATCTTGTGTGATTCTGGTGTGCGTCCCGGCTGTAGATGGCAGCCGCACAGAAAGAACCGGGCGAACGGAGCAGAGGCCCTGGGTGGGGGGTGTATTTCCGGGCGAGCCGCCGCCAACTCACCCCCGTAAATTTTCCAAAAATAAAAAAGGCGATCCGGTCAGAATTTGATTGAAAGCCTTACAGTAAGATGATAATATAAATACATGGGAAACCAGAGAGCCGGGCGGCTTACCCTCTTTATCGGAGGGGCTAACCCTCCAGACGAAAGAAAGGAGGGCGTTGCCAATGGTTACATATTCTGATTTGATTCAGTTTTGTATATTCATTGTTGCCCTTGTTGGTCTTTGCTATAAGATTTTCAAGGATAAACGAAAATAGCCGCCAACTACTGCGAATAGTTGACGGCCTAAGTAATTAGGTAAATCACTGTTGAGGGTAGCCGCTTCTCTGGCTTTCCCTTTTTCTATCTTCAATATACCACAGGTTAGCCTATTTTTTCAAGGTAAAAAATCGGTGTTACCGATAAAATATTGTTAAATCTAAAAAAATCCTATAAAATATAATCAAATAACGACAAGTAGAGCCATGAGCCGGGTGTAAATCATCCGGCTTTTTTCTGTTTATGGAGGTATCACGATGAAAGCAAACAAAGCAAAGATTATTGATCTGATGTGTGCAAAAGATTTGACACAAGAACAGCTTGCTAAGGGGTGCGGCGTTCGTAATTGCACAATAACGGCTATTTTAAGAGGACAGAGGGAGCCGACAATAAAAACCATAAATAAAATAGCTGTGTGCCTTAATTGCAGCCCTAGCGAGATTGTGGAGGTGTAGGGATGGGAAAAGTAAAGCATAAAATCGCCGTATATGGGAAAATGTACGGTTGCACATTGCCAACTGTGAAAAAATTGGAGGATGCCGGAGCAGTTACGGAAATTATAACCGTTGCTTATAATGCCGGCTATTCTGATGCAGAGACACAAAATAGCAGATTGGCAGAACTTGAAAAAATTGTTGTGGATGGATACAACACGCCGGGAGAATTTCAGAACTGGCTTGTTGATTCAATAAGAAAAGCATATAAAACAGGTTATGAGGAAAGGAGCAAAGAAAAATGATCGCTGTTATTTGTACAACAATCGTATGCGTTACGGCTTTTTTATGTGTTGCCGTTATCGTAGGATCTAAGAAATAAGCATCTAATCAATTAGAGCCGCGTAGAGCCGAGAGAAAACCCCGGCTCTTTTTTAATGCCGGAAAATGAAAGGCGGTGTTAAGCGTGGCGGATAAAGTGGATAGTATCACCCTTGAAATCGAAGCAACGACGCAAAAGGCAGATAAAGGGATAGATAAGACTATAGAGAGCCTGAAAGCTATGAAAACGGCTTTGAATGGCATCAATACAAAGAAATTACGGCAGGAAATGGAAAGTTTTGAGGACTTCCAGAAGAAACTGCAAACAGCGTTTTCTAATATTAAAGCATCAGGAAACACAGAAGAACTAAGAAAGCAAATCACACAGGCAGAGGCCCGGCTTGATACATTGTTGAGCAAAGAAAACAAGCTTAAAACAGTATCGGGAGTTAATGAAAATTCAAAACAGTATAGAAACTTGCAATATGATATTGCGGACGTGTGCAATACTTTAGATCAGTTATACGCGGCTATGGATAAAGTAAACGCACAAAAGCCGCTAAATTTCTGGGAAAAACCAAACTGGGCGGAGAATCTGCAGAACTACGGCACAACAGACGAAAACGTTATAAAATCCAAAATCGGATCTGTTGAGGATGTGGAAAAAGTCGAAAGCGTGGCGACATATGCGGCGAATAATATAAAACAGTCATTTGCGGAGACAGCACAGACCGAGACAGAAGCGGCGGAGAATGTCCAGAAAATGGGCGGAAAGATGCAGGCACTAAAAGGCATAGCCGAACAGTTAAAGACGGCATTTTCTGGCATTCGTGAAAAAATCTCGCTTGGATCTGGTGCGGAGAAGTTCAACGCAGATATGCAGGACCTCATAGACGGCATGAACCAGGCAAAGTACACCATGAAGCAGATGGAGAGCGGAGCAAAGGCTTTTGATTCTACGACATACGAGAGGGCGGCGCAGGATTTAGCGGAAGCATCGGAGCAGATGCGAAATTATAAAAATTCTCTGACAGGTGCAACAGAGCAGACAAGCCGCCTAAAAACGGTACTTTCTGGAATTAGTGGAGCAGTAAAGGGAGCTTTTGCAAAACTGGGTTCTATTGGTTCCGGGATTGTTGCAGCGTGTAAGAAAGCCGCCGGAGCATTGAAAGGCTTAAAATCTCAGATCCCCAAACTTGGTGCAGCATTTAACGGACTTGGTAAGAAAATAAGGAGCGCAACACGCTTATTTGCATTTATGGTATTACGCCGGGCAATCACGGCATTATTAAACACCATGAAACAGGGCTTTGACACACTGGCGCAGTATTCGGCGGCAAAGGGTACAGAGTTCAATAAAAATATTTCCGCCATGCAGTCCGGGTTGAAACAGCTTGGAAATAGCATAATTGCAGCATTTGAACCGCTTATAAATGCCGTTACCCCTATTGTTAACGCTTTTATATCAAAGCTAATAGAGGCAACGAACGCCATCGGTCAATTTTTCGCTGCATTAACAGGAAAGTCAACATTTACTCATGCAAAAAAGGTTGTAGGAAATTATGCGGAAAGTCTCGACAAAGCAACAGCGAGTACAAAGAAACTTGCAACGGCTACAGCTGGGATTGATGAGTTAAATATATTGCAGGACAACAACAGCGATAACAGCAACGGATCTGGTGCAACTAATCCGGCGGACTCTTTCGAGACTGAGAAAGTCGGGGACAAGTTCGCAAATCTCGCACAGATGATAAAGGACGCATGGGAAAAGGCGGATTTTTCAGAAATTGGCGCAATGGTGGCGGAAAAGATCAACGCAGCACTAGAGGGCATAGACTGGGCGAAAATCAAAGAAACATCAAAGAAGATAGCGCAGAGTATAGGAACATTTATAAACGGCTTTGCAGAGGCGCTAGATTGGTCTCTGGTAGGTTCGACTATTGGCGAGGGTATCAATACCGCCCTGACATTTGCAAATACTCTTTTAACAACAATAGACTGGGGACTGATAGGACGATCACTTGCAACCGGCCTAAATTCCGCCGTAAATGTGATGGACTGGCCGGCGGTTGGCTCTTTGGTGTGTAATGGGTTCAATTCTATTATTGATCTGCTTTATGATTTTGTGTCAACTTTTGACTTTACAAATTTAGGGGAGAGTATAGGAACCGCTATAACAACGGCAATAAAAGGCATTAAGTGGAGCAAAGGCGGCGCAGCTATTGGAAAAGCTGTAACAGGATTATTTGATACATTTAACGGATTTGTAAAGAAAACGGATTTCGCCGCATTAGGAAAAGGGATTGTCTCATCTATCGGCGGATTTTTCAAAAATCTTTCATGGTCTTCAATCGGTACAGCTTTATCAAATGCAATAAAGGCTTTAGCTGATTTCCTTTATGGGGTTGTTTCCGGTACAGATTGGGCGGCAGTTCCGCAGTACATTGTTGATGCAATAAAAGACTTTTTCACAAGTTTCGACTGGTCCGGTGTGTCTAAGAGTTTGGGAAAACTTCTCGGTTCTGCGGTAAAGGGTGCGATTGATTTAGTCGGCAGTATCTGGGATATGCTCAAAAAAGCCTGGGGTAACTTGTCAGATTATTTCAACGATTACATTGAGGACGCAGGCGGGAACATTATCGCCGGATTATGGAACGGAATCACCGATGCATTGAAAAACTGCGGTACATGGATAAAAAACAACCTGTTTCAGCCTTTTATAGATGGGTTCAAAGATGCATTCGGAATACACAGCCCATCAAAAGAAATGAAGATAATGGGCGGCTATGTTGTAGATGGTTTTCTCTCTGGTATCTCTGGCAAGTTTTCAGAATGCCGCGACAAAGTTTTAGAGTGGACCGGTAAAATAAAAGATTGGTTTTCCGGTACATCATTCGGGAAAATATGCAAATCAACATGGGAGAATTACGGTCAGAACATCATAACCGGTTTTAAGGACAAGATAGGCAATGCTTATACTTCGACAAGAGATAAAATATCTACGTGGGCTTCTGATGTGAAAGATTATTTTTCCGGAAGTTCTCACGGCTCTATAAACTCCACAACATGGGCGGATTATGCAAACAAGGTTGTTTCTGGATTTAGGGACAAAATCGGAAATGTTTATACAACGGTACGTTCCAATATTTCCACATGGGCCTCAGACATAAAGGATTATTTCACAGGATCCGGCAAAGGTGCGATAAACTTAACCACTTTTAGTAATTATGCAAACAAGGTTGTTTCTGGGTTCCGGGAGAAGATAGGAAGCACATACACAACAGTTAGGGACAAAATATCCACATGGGCCTCAGATATACGCGATTATTTTACAAGCAGTTCGCACGGATCTATTAATAGTACAAAGTTTTCGACCTTTGCCGGTAATATTATAAGCGGATTTAAGGGAAAAATCACAACATCATACAGCGATTGTCAAACCAGTATTAAAACATGGGCGAATAAAGTAAAATCATGGTTTTCTGATACGGCAAGCGTCTCATCGTTCCAGGGATTCGCTAAAAACGTGATCCATGGCTTCCGTGATGGAATCAACAGTTTTTATAGAGACTGTGAGGATGCCGTTAAGTCGTGGGCCTCTAAAGTCACAGACTGGTTCAAAGAAAAACTTGATATAAACAGCCCATCAAAGGTGTTTGAACAATTCGGATTGTATACTGTGCAGGGATTCAACAAGGGCATTGATACCGCCGGAGAAAGCACGAAAAAGGCTGTTTCTGGATGGCTTGCACCTTTTGACAATGTTTCTATAAATCCGAGGTTATCAATCAATGATGCGGCATTAAAAGATTACCGGGTAAATTATGGAGAAGATTTCCGTGATATAAGCGTACAGAGATACACACATAGCAGTATAAGCGGAGCCGTACAAGCTGCAATCGTGACAGATAACCCAATTACGGCAGCATTTAAGGAAATAGCGGAGGCGGTTATTGTTCCGGCTATTCAGGGCGTTGAAGTTCAGGCAAAGCGGCAGGCAGACAAAAACGAGCAAACTATTGTGGAGATTGGAGGAAAGACCATAACGGACGCAGTACGCGAACAGAAGAGCCGCAACGGTTTTTCTTTCCAACCAACATAAAAATTTTATTGTTGAAATAGTGATATTGCACAATAAAATTAAAAAAATCAAAAACGAACAGTGTTTTTCAGTGTTTGGGAATATTACAGAAAAAAGCGTTGTATAGTCCGCTATACAAAGAACGAACCGCAATGTTTAACGGACTGTACAATGTTGATTTTATGGGAAAAATCCTTGTTTATTTAGTCAATATCCTTTTCGTTTTGGTCGTGTTATTCTCCGTGTGTAGTCAACTGATGCATATATACATCATACGGAGGAAAGCACACAGAAAGAATTTTTTAATACAGTGTGTACACCTCATCAAAAGCCAAAAGAAAAGGAGGAAAACACATGGCAAACGTAACACAATTTAACCGAACTAATACAGGAGAAGCAATACTACTTGATGTTCAGGGCTTGCAGGATGCTTTGCAATGCGGAAGAGGTACGGCGTTAAAAATTGCCAGACAGGCAGACGCAGAGATCAGAGTAGGGCGGAGGTGCTTATACAAGCGAAAAAGAATTGAAGAATATATTGAGAATGTTAATGAATTGTAACGATTGCATTACACAGTATTACACTGTATGGAAAATGTAACGGTTAGAGTTTATCACCAGAAAGGAGGAGCGATGGGAGCAAAGCGGTACTTCTGGTTAAAGCTAATGGGTGATTTTTTTGACAAAACAGAAATCAGACTTATCGAAAAAGCACCAAACGGAAAAGAGCTAGTACTTCTTTATCTTAAGTTATTATGCAGATCAATAGAATCTGAGGGGTATTTACTTTTTAACGGGAGACCCTACAGCGAAGAAATTATAGCAATGATAACGGACACCTCTCCGGAGATTGTAAAAATGGGTATTTCTTTATTTGAACAATACGGACTTATTGAGCGAAAAGAAAATACATTCTTCATGCCGCAAATAGTGGATATGATGGCATCAGAAACCCATTGGGCGGAGTTGAAAAGAAAGCAGAGAGAAAGACAAACAGCGCAAGAAATGGACAATGTCCAAGGGTGTCCAAATGCGTCCAACGAATGTCAAGACAATGTCCCCTTATTAAGAGATAGAGAAGAGATAGATATAAAGAAAGATATAGAGAAAGATATAAAACCAGAGAAAAAGAAGAGAAAAGAAGAAAACAGCCTGCAGATTTATGAAAGACTTTACCATGATTACGAATTATCAGAAATGTTATCAGAAAAAATGAAAGATTGGGTAACTTACAAGATGGAACGTAAGGAGGCATATAAAGAAACCGGTATAAAATCACTTATTTCACAAGTACGCAAGCAATCCGAGCAATACGGAGATAAAAAAGTGTGCAATCTGATAGATGAATGCATGGCGAATGGATGGAAAGGGATTATCTGGGATAAGTTAATCCCGAAACCTCCCACAAAAGAAGAATTACTATTAGACAGAGTTAATGTAGTAGACACATGGGTATAGAGAGGAGGGCACATGATGGAATTTAACGAAATTATGAACTACATTTCTGAACATGGCGAACCGCCAGAGGATAACTTGCATTATATCTCGGTTGATCCACTTTGTCTTGATGCTATTTTAGAAAATTGTATTTTGTTCACTGTAGAAGTACACAAGAATTATACAGAAATGCTTTTTAGGCACATCAATAATGTTGACTGGTACTGTATGCGCATCATGGGTGCAAATTCTTTTAAAATGGCACGTTTTGCGGTACAACCTAACGGTGCAACACAGTTTGCATTACAGGGCGAGAAATGGACGGATAAATAGTACAGGTTTTAACTGGGAACCACGGCGGAGGTGCTAAGGTTCCCGAATAAAATAAAAATCTACGATGGAGAGAGGAGGCGAAAAGGATGGCGAAAGGAAACCCGAAAAGCAACTTTCCCAACGCTCAACAACCAGCATTAAAACCGGAGGAAATGGGCGGAATGGTCGCAGCTATGGAAGAATTGCGAGAACTTCCCAAAATAAATACTAATGACCCAGACGAATTAGAAAGCCGTGTACGGTATTTTTTTGAATGGTGCACAGAAAAACAGTTACGCCCAGGGGTTGAGCTTATGGCGTTGTGCATAGGAACATCGCGACAAAATTTATGGAAGTGGGAGCAGGCAGGAGGGAAGAAAGGGGAAATAGTAGGAAGAGCAAAACAGGTTATTGCTGCATTATTGGAACAATGGAGCATTTGCGGAAAGATAAACCCGGCTACATCGTGCTTTCTTCTTAAAAATCATTTTGGTTATAAAGATCAATATGATGTTTCTGCAGTTCCAGTTAATCAAATGGATTCTTTACCGACAGCAGAGGAAATTGTAAAAGGCATTCCGCAAATAACCGCCGGAGATATTGAACCGGATTTCACAGACATTTTAGAGGATGGATAACCGCCCTATTTGTGCGAGCGCGTTGACATCTAAAAAAAGAAGATTGAGGAAAGGAAAAAAGTCATGTTAAGCAGAGCATTAGAGAAAACAACGAAAGATTTTATTGTTGCAATCAACCAGGCAGCAAAGGCACAGGCGGAGCAGATCGCCGAAATAAGATCACAGACAATTTACACGGAAGAACACAAGAACGAGCAGGAAAGCAAAGTCAGAGCGGCAACGGCGGCAGCTATGCAGATGGTTAGAGACACGGCGCGAGATTCAATCACATCCGCTTTTGCGAATGCACGCGCAACGGTCGAAAATTCAGTATCAGAGGGCGCACACGACACCACTTTCGAGGAGATCAAGAACGCAGCAGAGGCAACCGGCGGAGATTTTACTGAGTTTGAAATTGGTGTATTGCTTGAAAAGTGCGCCGGCCATTACTGGGCGATGAAATTATTGTCACGATTGACAAGGGACAACACCAACGCCGCCGCAATTCTCAAAGAGCGGTTTAAAACACCAGACCCGAGCTATTATTTGAGCGTTCTAGATGACGAAGAGGGTTATTTACTTAGTTTTATACGGATATACAAAGACGATCAGGCCGCCCCTATAGATATCGCAAAAAGTGACGTGAACGGCGAAACGCTTATTTCTGGGGATCACTTCCAAAGATTACACGAACGGTTAGAGATCAACCCGGACTATATGACCGATGATGATTTCTCGGCTCCGGTGTTGCGCTCCTTTGAACGCAGAACGCTTAGATCATCCGGCATTGTGTTAGATGTGAACGATACAGAAAGCCGAAAGAGAGTAAAAGCAGCGGCGAGACAGGGCGGAGCTGTCAAAAATTGTTTAATGCGTACCGTGTGGAAAGCAACCGTTGAAGAGGAAACCAAGATAATGTGGCAGGAAGCACAGGACAATGCACAAATAAAATACGGATCGGCAGGGTTTAGCGCTTTTAATGCAGTGGGGAGCAGATACTAATATATCGCTGTGAGTGTGTAAGAGCCTTATATTGCCCTTTTGATGCTTTTAATGGCAGGTTTATACACAAAAGCACGTTGAGAGCATTAAAACGGCAATACAGAGCGTAGAAAGGGCAAAGAAAAACACCCGGTTATTATTTTGCCGGGTGTTAACTCTCTCTCTGTGATTTAAGATAGTTTTTAATAATTGTATTTATCAGATTGGTAAATGAGCGGTTTTCATTGTCGGCGATCCGCTGCAATTCTGCTTTATCTTCTTTGGTTAAGGTTAAAAGCACCTGTGTTTTATCTTTTCCGATAGCCATTTTATACCTCCATTCTGCACGATGCAATTATTATACAATCATATTAAAAATATTTCAAGTTATATAACTTTGCATATTGCAATCATACACAAAACATGGTAATATATACATACAAGGTTATATAACCTAGTTTTGAGAAAGGAGATAGAAAACAATGTATATTCAGGATTCGACACTTGCAAGCGCATTTGATAATGCGGCGGCGGAGTATATCGAACAGACAGAAGCGGAGTTATTGGCAGAGTATAAAAGCATAAGCAATATTGCTAATTCTAAGAAGGCTGACATTAACTTGCTAAAAAATTCGGCCGCAAAAGATTATCACAAATTTATCGTAGAATTTTGTAAGGACTACAAAAAAGAGTACGAAAAAAGTCACGGGGAAAAATACCCGGGTTTTGTAAATGTATTTACTAAAATTCAAAGAGATGAATTAGTGAAAGAGTACAAAGAGTACTTAAAAAAACTATTTAAGTAAAAAAATAAGGTTCCCCACGCACCGACCAAAGCACCGGGAAACCTTAACAAAATAATTCTCGATGATGAAACCACCACTATTTTATTTTATTGTGCGTGTGCTTCCTTGTCAAGGAAAAGAAAAGGAGGCTTGTAAAATGGTTACTATTGCAACAGATCCGGAAAGCTGCGCAGGAATGCAGCCGGAAATAATGCCGGGTGATACTCTATATATTGACCCCGAAGAAAAGACCGGAGAAAGCGGCATATATGTAATTGAATACAAAGGAAATCAAAAATTTTGTAGACTTACAACAACAGCTTGCGGCAAATGGTTGATTTTTTCTAATCCGGTGCACCGTGCGGAGTTCGTACCGGTGGAAGAACTGGAAACGTTGAAGATATGCGGAAAAGTAATAAAACAGGTTAGAGAATATTAACCCCATGGACAGCCCACCCGGGAAGATTCGATGAATGCTTGTCTGGACAACAAAAAACATACATACAGGGAGGGTAACACCATGATAGTTTTAACGATTACACCAAGAAAAAAGAGAATCAGAGACTTTTTTATAAAGCGAGAGCCACAGCGGCAATTTTTCAATTATGAATTTCCTAAGGAGGCAAAGGCTACCAATGAGCCAACTAATAGGGATGCATGAGGCCTACAGGATTGCAAGAAACAGCGGATATATTAAAGATCAGGCTGTAAGTTATGCAACCATGGCGGCGATTGTGGCAGAGGCTTATAAACAAGGGTATGAGAAAGCAGAGGCAGACAAAAAGCCTCATAGTTAAAGAGAGGGGCGGCACGTATTCCGGCGTGTTGCCCTTTTTCTACAGAAAGGCGGTTTTGTATATGGTAAAAGGAGCGCAGACCATAGCACAATATAAAATTATGCGATGGATAGACGAACACTTTACAGACGTTGAAATAAAGCCACAGAAAGCCGATAGCGTGAAAATAACGGATAGTGTGGGCGGATGTATGATAATTACAATAAACGCCACAGGGGACGTTGTAGACGCACTCAGCGGCGAAATATTAGACAGAGAGGGGGCGAGGGTATGAGCGAGAAGAGAAAAGACCACAAAGGGCGCATACTTAAGACCGGGGAATATTGGGACCCTAAGGGGCGGCGGTATATGTTTCGCAAGATGGTAGACGGCGAAAGGGTAACTATTACAGATGATGATTTAATAGAGCTTAGAAAAAAAGAAAATGAACTACTACACCAGATAGACAGAGGGCGCAGGATCAGCAGCAAAAGCGCAAAAACGACTTTAAACGAATATTTTGATAACTGGTTAGAGTTATACGCTAAAAGTGGAAGAAAAGCCACCACATGCACTAATTACAAGAGTTATTATAATACCTATATACGGGAGACCATCGGCAAGAAACCAATAACAAAGGTATCAAAAGCAGACATACAGAAAATTATAAATGATATGGTAAGGGACGGAAAAAAGCACTCTACACTTGCAAATCTCAAAAGCTGTTTAAATATCGTTTGTGATTGTGCTGTTGATGATGATATTATAGTAAAGAATCCGGCTAAAAATATACAGTTACCACAGACAGAAAGCGAAAAGCGGGAGCCGGTGCCGGAGGAACATATAAAAATCTTTTTGGAGTATGTGCGAAATAGTGACAGATATTCATATAGTTACCCGGCGTTTTTGGTTCTGTTTAATACTGGTATGAGAATCGGAGAGCTTGCGGCGTTGACTTGGGAGGACGTGGACACCAAAGCCGGGGAGATTCACATAAATAAATCATTGAACCGGTACAGGGAAAAGGATTACGGCTTTACTCTGGCAGTAGGCAGCCCCAAAAGTAAAACATCAGTCCGCACGATTGCAATGAATGACACTGTAAAACTTGCCCTCCTGCGTTTGAAGATGCAGAGCGCAAGGGAGACCCCAACCCTCCCACGCGTGGACGATTCAGGCAACATAAAAGGAGAGGTAAAGGGCTTTGTATTTCTCAATAATAACGGGAATGTATGGAGCGAGCCGCCTTTTAGGGAGCTTATAGCGCGTATTACAAAGCGTTACAATAAAGAGGCGGAGAAGATGGGAAAGGAAAAAATAGAAGTGTGGAAACCACACCAGAGCCGCCACAGCTACACAAGCCTCGCCTATTCTGTCGGCGCAGATATGAAAGCAGTTAGCCATATGTTAGGACACGCAAGCATCAATACAACACTTGACGTATACGCAGACCTTAGCGAAGAGAAGAAAAAGGAGCAGGAGGCAGTTATAAAAGCGGTTCGGATCTCGTGACAGCTTTGTGACAATCTTGTGACAAATACCCTCAATATAACGAAGTCTGACACAACCACACGGAGAGTATAACAAACGTGAATATATTGAAAATGAAAGTGACGGAGATTGACGGAATTACTCGAACATATGTGTGACAAGAAAAAATACTTGACACCTATACTTTTCTATAGTATGATAGCCAAGGTGCATATCGCATGACCTATAGAAAGGCACTGGATAAGATGGACAGGATTTTGGAACAGAATCTGTTGTATGACTTCTACGGTGAACTTCTCACCGAGCATCAGCAGAGAGTGTATGAGGATGCAGTATATAATGATATGTCTCTCAGTGAGATCGCTGGAGAACAGGGCATCAGCAGGCAGGGCGTCCATGATCTGATCAAGCGTTGCGATAAGATCCTGCAGGATTATGAAAGCAAGCTTCATCTGGTGGAACGTTTCATGGCGGCCAAGGAGAAGATCGGTGAGATCGAACAGCTGACGGCAGAGAATGATACGGATCCCGGAGAACGGATGGAACGCATCCGGGAATTATCCAGATCCCTTTTAAAGGAATGGTAAGGAGCAGCAAATGGCATTTGAAAGTTTAACAGACAAACTCCAGAATGTTTTTAAAAACTTAAGAAGCAAGGGCCGCCTGACGGAAGAGGATGTCAAGTCTGCACTGAAGGAAGTCAAGATGGCACTGTTGGAGGCCGATGTTAACTTCAAGGTAGTCAAGCAGTTCGTGAAGGCAGTGGAAGAACGTGCCATTGGCCAGGACGTCATGAACGGTCTGAATCCCGGACAGATGGTGATCAAGATCGTAAATGAAGAGATGGTAAATCTCATGGGCAGTGAGACCACAGAGATTGCCATGCAGCCCGGCAAAGCCATTACCGTTATCATGATGGCAGGTCTTCAGGGTGCAGGTAAGACCACCGCAACGGCCAAGATCGCCGGTAAGCTGAAGCTCAAGGGCAAGAAGCCCTTGCTGGTAGCCTGCGATATTTACCGTCCCGCAGCCATTGAACAGTTACAGATCAACGGTAAGAAGCAGGAAGTTGATGTGTTCTCCATGGGAACGGATCATAAACCTGCCGAGATTGCGAAGGAAGCCATTGCGTATGCGGAGAAAAACGGTCATAATGTAGTGATCCTCGATACTGCCGGACGACTTCATGTGGATGAAGACATGATGGCGGAATTACAGGAGATCAAGGAGACCGTGACCGTGCATCAGACACTTTTGGTAGTCGATGCCATGACCGGTCAGGATGCCGTAAATGTGGCAAAAGAATTTGATGAAAAGGTAGGCGTCGACGGTGTGATCCTGTCCAAGATGGACGGCGATACCAGAGGCGGTGCAGCACTTTCCATCAAAGCAGTCACCGGAAAGCCGATCCTTTTTGTAAGTATGGGAGAGAAATTGTCCGATTTAGAGCAGTTCTATCCCGATCGTATGGCAAGCCGTATCCTTGGTATGGGTGATGTGTTATCCCTCATTGACAAGGCACAGGCCAGCATCGATATCGATGAGGAGAAGAGCCGTGATATGGCCGGCCGCATGAAGAAAGGTAAGTTCGATTTTGAGGATTACCTGGAGAGCATGAAGCAGATGCGTAATATGGGCGGTCTGTCCAGCATCTTAGGGATGCTTCCCGGAATGGGTATCAAGGCATCGGATCTGGAAGGTGCCATTGATGAGACGCAGATGAAGCGTACGGAAGCCATCGTATTATCCATGACAAAAGAGGAACGCAGGAATCCCAAGATCCTGACCCCTCAGAGAAAACACCGTATTGCAAAAGGTGCCGGTGTGGATATTGCAACGGTGAACCGTTTTATCAAACAGTTCGAGCAGACACAGAAGATGATGAAGCAGTTTGGCGGCGGCAAAAAGGGCCGCGGCGGCATGGGTGGTATGTTCGGCGGCGGAAAATTTCCCGGTATTGGCGGCAGATTTTTCTAGCACTGTTTACTTAACTTAAGTCCGATATGAACAATCAGTTCTTATCATATAAATTATTTTATTTTTAATTAATGGAGGAAAAAGAAATGGCAGTAAAGATCAGATTAAGAAGAATGGGACAGAAGAAGGCTCCTTTTTACAGAATTATCGTAGCAGATTCCCGTTCCCCCAGAGACGGTAGATTCATCGAGGAGATCGGTACCTACGATCCTTCCACCGATCCTTCCACTTTCAAGATCAATGAAGAGCTGGCTAAGAAGTGGTTACAGAACGGTGCTCAGCCTACCGAGCAGGTTGCTAAGCTTTTCAAGGTTGCAGGAATCGAGAAATAAGTTCTAAATATCTATTCATCGGAGGTGGATTATGAAGGAACTAGTAGAAGTAGTTGCAAAGGCACTCGTTGATAATCCGGATGAAGTAGTTGTAACTGAGAAGACAGAAGGAAAAAATATCGTCCTTGAACTTCATGTAGCTGCGTCCGATATGGGTAAGGTGATCGGTAAGCAGGGACGTATTGCAAAAGCAATCCGCTCCGTTGTGAAAGCAGCATCATCCAAAGACAACACAAGAGTGGACGTTGAGATCGTTTAATTTCGAATTGAGAGATCCCTGACGTTGAGCGGAGAAACATACAGGCGTGTGTTTCTCCGTTTTTTGGCTAAAAGCCGGAATGGAGTAAAACTATATGGAAGATCTGTTGCAGGTCGGCATTATCACTTCCACCCACGGGGTGAGAGGAGAAGTAAAGGTATATCCTACTACGGATGATCCCAGAAGATTCCGCAGATTAAAGGAAGTCGTTCTGGATACCGGCAAGGAAAAAATGAATCTGGAAATTGAGGGTGTCAAGTTCTTTAAGCAGTTTGTGATTTTGAAATTTAAAGGGCTGGACAACATTAATGATATAGAAAAATATCGTCAGAAGAGCCTGTACGTGACCCGCAAAAATGCAGTGCGTCTGCAAAGGGACGAGTATTTCATCGCCGATCTGATCGGACTGAAGGTGCAGGATGAAGACGGTAAGGAACTGGGCACGGTAAAAGATGTGATCGAGACCGGTGCCAATGATGTCTACGAGGTGGAAATGGCAGACGGTAAGAGCCTGCTTCTGCCCGCTATCAAACAGTGTATCCTGAATGTGGACGTGGAAAATGGCACAATGCAGGTATATGTACTGGAAGGACTGCTTGACTTATGATGAAGTTTCATATTCTGACCCTGTTCCCCGAAATGGTGCAGCAGGGGCTGGCAACCAGTATTTTAGGCCGGGCAGCGGAGAAGGATCTGATTTCCATAGATGCGGTGAATATCCGGGATTACACACAGGATAAGCACGGAAAAGTGGATGATTACACCTATGGCGGCGGGGCCGGAATGCTGATGCAGGCACAGCCGGTATATGATGCTTACCGGGTGGTGGCAGGAGACAGAAAGGTACGCTGCGTCTATCTGACACCACAGGGAGCCCCTTTTACCCAGAAAAAAGCAAGAGAACTGTCCGGGGAAGAGGAACTGGTATTGCTCTGCGGACATTATGAGGGAATCGATGAGAGAGTTCTGGAAGAGGTCGTGACGGATTATATTTCTATCGGCGATTATGTCCTCACCGGTGGGGAACTGGCAGCCATGGTCGTGGTGGACGCGGTGGCCAGACTGGTGCCCGGGGTACTCAATAACGACGAATCTGCCGAGACAGAGAGCTTCCATAACGATCTGCTGGAATATCCCCAGTATTCCCGCCCGGAGGAATGGCACGGAAAGAAAGTACCGGAGGTACTTCTGTCGGGCAATCATAAAAAGATCAATGCCTGGCGGCTGGAACAGTCCGAGAGACGGACGGAAGAACGCCGCCCGGATCTCTATGCGAAATATCAGGAAAAACAGAAAGTCATAAAAAAACTTTCCGCGAAGAAACGTATTTTTATTCATATGATGGAGACACTGTCCAGAGGATTGGGAGAAGTTCTCTATGCGGAGGGGAAAAATGTACTGATCTATCTGCCGGAGATCGGCAATGCCATGCTGAATGCGGAGGATGAGGAGCATTTGGAGAAAATGCTGCCGCTCATTCCGAAAGCCGTGTCGGGGCATAGTATCGTGACCGTGACAGACCGGTGGAATGAACGTGTCAGTGAAATTTTAGGGTATCATGGCAGTATGCTATGTTCCCAGGCGTGCTATACCAGAGGGGAACCACTTCCGGTGAGGCACAAGGACATCCGGCAGCTGACAGTGGAAGAGGTTCCTTATGTGGCGGAGCATTATCACCTGGGAGACGAGATTTATGTCCGGGAGAGGATTACAGCAGGAGATGTCTTCGGCATCTATATCGAGGGAAAACTCTGTGGTTTTATCGGATGTCACAATGACGGCAGCATGGGAATGCTGTATGTGGAGGATGCATACCGCAGACAAGGACTTGCAGCATCCCTGGAAGGTTATCTGATCAACAAACAGAGAGAACAGGGGATGATCCCCTACGCCCATATTGTGAATGGAAATGAAGCGTCCATACAACTGCAGGAACGGTTGGGGCTGAATCTGTCGGATCCCGCGATCTGGTGGCTGTATAATTAAAAAAAGCTTGCTTTTTATATGGCCTTATGGTAAAATCTGAATGTTGTGAAAACGAGATGGTCCTCTGTTACCAATAAGGGTATTAAGAACATCCATTTTATGAAGGAGGCTCATTATGAGTAACATTATCAAAGAGATCGAAGCAGAACAGTTAAAAGCAACCGTTGATCAGTTTGAAGTCGGCGATACCGTTAAGGTATACGGCAAGATCAAAGAGGGTAACCGTGAGAGAATCCAGGTATTCGAAGGCGTTGTACTGAAGAGACAGGGCGGCAGCAACAGAGAGACTTTCACTGTTAGAAAGACTTCCAACGGTATCGGCGTAGAGAAGACTTGGCCTTTACATTCTCCCAACGTAGAGAAGATCGAAGTTGTAAGAAAAGGTAAAGTAAGACGTGCTAAGCTGAATTACTTAAGAGATCGTGTTGGTAAGAAGGCAAAGGTTAAGGAATTAGTTAAATAATTACATTGACCGGAAAGGGGCAGCTGTTTCTGACAGCTGCCTCAGACTGTAGACAAAACGCTTTTGGTCAGCACTCCAGAAGCGTTTTTCTTGTTTTCGGTTCAAAAAGTGTGTACT
>NZ_JAOQJO010000021.1:0-6219 GCF_025567015.1 Waltera acetigignens
GCTTTCTATACTTGTAAAAACAGGGTTTTATGAACCCTTATATAAGTGCGCCCAAAAATCTACTTTATTTTTCACTCTTCCTCCTATATAACAAAGGCGTTCTCCTGCCCGTTTATTGTAACAAAAGAACGCCGTTTTGTGTATGATCTTTTACAGAGTTACACCCTGTTTGAAAATAGCCATATCATGGAAGCCTGCTGCTTCACTGCATACCTGTTTGCCGGAAGCAGTCTCCACTACCAGATCAAACAAAGCCTTGGTCTCCTCTTCCATGGTCTTATCCTCTACCAGTACGCCGGCATTGAAATCGATCCAATTGGACTTTTTGCCTGCCAGACGGGAGTTGGTAGCGATCTTCATGGTAGGAACCGGAGATGCGAAAGGAGTTCCACGTCCTGTGGTAAACAGTACGATATGTGCTCCTGCGGCTGCCAGTGCGGTAGCTGCTACCAGATCGTTGCCCGGTGCGGACAAAAGGTTCAGTCCCGGAGTCTTCACCGTATCACCATACTGCAATACACCCTTGACCAGAGCACTTCCGGACTTCTGGGTACATCCCAGAGACTTGTCCTCCAGAGTGGAGATACCTCCCTTTTTGTTGCCCGGAGAAGGATTCTCGTAAATAGTCTGATTGTGACTCTTGAAATAATTCTTGAAGTCATTGATCAGATCTACGGTCTGGTGGAACAGTTCCTCGTTGGCACAACGGTTCATCAGAATGGTCTCTGCACCGAACATCTCGGGAACCTCGGTCAGGATGGTGGTGCCACCCTTGGAGATCAGCAGATCGGAGAAACGTCCTACCAGAGGGTTGGCGGTAATACCGGACAGTCCGTCACTGCCGCCGCACTTCATACCGATGACCAGCTTGCTTACGCTGATGGGCTCTCTCTCGAACTTGGAAGCATAATCAATCAGGCCCTTGATCACCTCTACGGAATCTGCGATTTCATCCTCGTGCTCCTGGCATACCAGGAATTTCACACGGTTCTCATCATAATCGCCAATGTAAGGCTTTAATACATCAATGTTGCTGTTCTCACAGCCCAGTCCCAGTACCAGAACACCACCTGCATTGGGATGATTAATCAGGTCTGCCAGAATCTTACGGGTATGCTCCTGGTCATCACCCATCTGGGAACAACCATAGGGATGAGGGAATGCGATAACCTCTTCCACACTGCCCTTAACGAATGCATTGGCCTGCTTTGCAATGGCGGTTGCCACGTTGTTGACACAGCCAACGGTGGGGATGACCCAGATCTCGTTACGAACACCTACTTTGCCGTCCGGACGGTTGAAGCCCATAAAAGTCACATCTTCCGTCTTCTTCTCCTCTACCGGAGTGGGGTTGTAGGTGTACTCCAGCAGATCGCCCAGAGCGGTCTTTACATTATGAGTATGGATCCAGCTGCCCTCTGCGATGTTCTCCTTGGCATTACCGATACGGTAACCGTATTTGATGACCTCGCCGCCTTCGGGAATATCAAAAATAGCCATCTTATGTCCTGCGGGGATCTCCTCTCTGGCGGTAACGGTCTTCTGACCGTCACCTACAGAGACTGTGATCTTCTCACCGGCAGGAATCGTATTTAATGCTACGACTACATTATCATTGTCATTAATTTTTAAGAAATCTTGCATAATGCTGCCCTCATGCCATTTGCCTTAATATCATCCAGGTATGCTACAACTGCATCGGTCAGTCCGGGAACCTTGTTCAGATCCTGGCCGAAGAAGTCTTCATTACCAAGGAAGGAAGTTACGAAAGTCTTGGTGTCCTTCTCACAATTTGCTGCGAAGAACTCCAGAACTGCTTTGTCATCCATGATGTTGTATTCCTGACCGTCTCTATGACCGATCAGAGCCTTATCGCGGATCTCGGTGCCATGGTAGAATGCCATCAGTGCTGCGATGGAGAAGGTCAGATGAGCGGGAAGCTTACCGGTCTTCTCAACATAACCTAACAGGCTGGGCATACATCTTGCTCTCCACTTGGATACGGAGTTCAGGGAGATAGCAAGCAGTGCATGATCTACATAAGGATTGTCGAAACGGTTTACAACCTCACCTGCAAACTGCTTCAGTTCCTCCTCAGGCAGAGACAGGGTAGGGATTACTTCGTCATAAATGGTCTTCAGCATGAAGTTACGGATATCGTCATCATGCATGGACTGTCTTACGATGTCGTTGCCGCACAGGTAAGAAGCCAGTACGAAAGAGGTATGCGCACCGTTCAGGATACGAACCTTTCTCTGCTTATAAGGCTTCTGATTGTCAGTGAAGATAACAGGAAGTCCTGCATCGGGAAGAGGGAATTCCTTGCTGATGTCCTTAGCGGATTCGATAACCCACAGAGCAAACGGCTCACCGGTTACCATGATGTGGTCTTCGTAACCCAGCTTCTCCCATTCTTCCTTCTCGGTAGCACGGGGATAACCGGTAATGATACGGTCTACCAGAGTAGAGGTGAATACACATGCCTCATCTACCCACTTTTTGAACTCATCGCCCAGTCCCCACAGCTCGATCAGCTGCATTACGCACTTCTTCAGCATAATACCGTTGTCATCGATCAGCTCTACGGGAAGCATTACTAGGCCCTTGCTCATATCACCCTTGAAGGTCTCGAATCTGTGATATAAGAACTTGGTCAGCTTGCCGGGGAAAGTCTTGGGAGGCTCTAATTCAAACTTATCGGTATCATCATATACGATACCTGCCTCGGTGGTGTTGGATACTACGAAACGTAAGGTATCGATCTCGGCAAGTCCCATGTACTTGTCATATTCATTATAAGTGTCTACAGCATCTGCAACACTGGTTACGATTCTATTAATAATCTTGGCTTCACCGTTCACATTACCGCGAAGGGATACAGTATACTGGCAGTCCTGCTTGTGGAACATATCCAGGTTACCGAACTCGATGGGTTTGATCAGAACGATGTCTCCATCGAACTTGCCCTGCTCGTTAGCGATGTCGATCATGTAATCTACGAATCCACGTAAGAAATTACCCTCGCCGAACTGTACCACCTTGATAGGTCTTTCCTTTTTACCGGTCTTTGCCTTGTTTAAGATATCCATTTTGTCCTCCATTCTACGCTTAGCGTATCCTATCTGCACCGTCTTACGGCACTCTATTACCTGCACTTACTTTCCCCGGCACGCCTTACGAACGAATCTGTTACACCGCCCGGGGCATTGTCTTTGGTCTGAATTGTAGGAAGTTTATGTAAGTACTTTCATGATTCATTTTACTTCAAAAAAATGGTTTCGTCAATCACCAAAAAAAGAAAGTTTTATTTTCGTGAAACTACCGATTTTATCAGCAATATTTCGCTTTGATAAATTTTTGGCATATGAGAAGTTGAAAAAGTATCTTGAAAAAAGAGAAGTCTTTCGTTATAATTCAGATATAGCTTTTTTATGTAACTACTTACATTTTTCTTACATATCTTTTTACACACTGTTACATAGAAGCAGAGAGGAAGCCACAGATGACAATTTACGATATTTCTGAAAAGGCCGGTGTCTCTATTGCTACTGTTTCCCGCGTACTCAACGGAAGCAACAATGTAAGCGAGAAAACCAAGAAAAAAGTGCTGGATGTGATCAACCAGTACGAGTACACTCCCAACGCATTCGCCAGGGGATTAGGTCTCAACACCATGAAGACCATCGGTATCATGTGTGCCGACAGTTCGGATCCGTACCTTGCCAAAGCGATCTACTATATTGAGCAGAAGCTTCGGGCCAACGGTTACGACAGCATCCTGTGCTGTACCGGTTATGATCTGGATACCAAAGCAAGTTCCATGAACCTTCTGATCACGAAAAAAGTGGACGGCATTATATTAGTAGGTTCCAACTTTATCTACGAGAAGGAAGATGACAACAAATACATCCTCGACGCTGCCGGACAGGTGCCTGTGATGCTGTTGAATGCAGCCATGGACGCTCCCAATGTTTACAGCATCGTATCGGATGATTTTACTTCCATGTATGATGCCACCATGGAAATGATCCGTTCCGGAGTGGAAGACATCCTGTACTTCTACAACTCCACTTCTTACAGTGGTAAGAAAAAGCTGGCCGGTTACCGTGCCGCCATGGAGGAAAAAGGACTTCTGACCAACGGAAGCTTCCTGCAGCTCTATCAGGGATCTCATGAAGATATTCCCGCTATGGCAGACCAGCTGCTGAAGCTGCATGCAAAGGGAATCACCTTCCACGGTGTCATTGCTGCTGACGATTCTCTGGCACTGGGTGCTCTGAAATACGCCCGTGAAATGAAGCTGCGGATTCCGGAGGATCTGGCTATCATCGGTTATAATAATTCCATGCTGGTGAACTGCTGCGATCCGGAGCTGACCAGTATCGACAATAAGCTGGAAACACTCTGCCAGCATCTGATCACAACGCTGATGGGCGTTCTGGGCGGAAGCGAGATGCCGAAGAAGACTGTATTCTCCGGTGAACTGGTAAAACGCGGTACCACAAAGTAGCTTGTGGGCACATATAGGCATTTGTTTATGACAGCACGGGGGAGCTGCAAATCACCCCTTTTCTATATTTATCACTATAGTCGCCGGATCCCTACCGGATCTGACTCATATGAACATGGAGGATTTTTAAAATGAAAGCATTTATGGACAAGGACTTTCTGTTAGAGACCGAGACCGCCAAAAAGCTGTTCCACGACTACGCAGAAAAAACACCGATTCTGGACTACCATTGCCATATCAATCCCAAGGAGATTGCTGAGGATCGTCAGTTCGACAACATCACTCAGGTATGGCTGGGCGGCGATCACTACAAGTGGCGTTTCATGCGTTCTTGCGGTGTGGACGAAAAGTACATCACCGGTGACGCTTCCGATTACGAGAAGTTCTGCAAATGGGCTGAGTGCCTGGGCAAGGCTATCGGCAACCCCCTGTTCCACTGGAGCCATCTGGAACTACAGAGATACTTCGGTTACAATGGCGTTCTGAACAAAAACACCGCTGACGAAGTATGGAACCTGTGCAACGAAAAACTGCAGCAGCCTTCCATGAGCGTTCGTAATCTGATCAAGCAGAGCAATGTTACCCTGATCTGCACCACCGATGATCCTATTGATTCTCTGGAGTGGCACAAGAAGCTGGCTGCAGATGATACTTTCGATGTAAAGGTTCTGCCCGCATGGAGACCTGACAAAGCTATGAACATCGAGAAGCCCGATTATCTGGATTATCTGGAGAAGCTGGCTGCTGCTGCAGGCATGACCGAGATCAACTCCTTCGCAAGCTTAAAGGAAGCTCTGAAGAACCGTATGGCATTCTTCGCATCCATGGGTTGTAACGTATCTGACCATGCTCTGGAGTATGTAATGTACTATCCCGCTTCCGACGATGAGCTGGAAGAGATCTTCTTAAAGAGACTGAACAAAATGGTTCTGACCAAGGAAGAGGAACTGAAGTTCAAGACCGCATTCATGCTGTTCGTAGGCAAGGAATATCACAAGCTTGACTGGGCTATGCAGCTGCATTACGGTTGTAAGCGCGACAACAATACTCTGATGTTCGAGAAGCTGGGTCCCGATACCGGTTACGACTGCATCAACAACTACGCTCCTTCCGCACAGATGGCTGACTTCCTGAACGCTCTGATCGTAACCGACGAGCTGCCCAGAACTGTCATCTACAGCCTGAACCCCAACGACAACCAAGCCATCGGTACCATCCTCGGATGCTTTCAGGATTCCACCGCTGTTGCCAAGATCCAGCAGGGTTCCGCTTGGTGGTTCAACGATCACAAGACCGGTATGCAGGATCAGATGATCTCCCTGGCTAACCTGGGCAACCTGTCCGGATTCGTTGGAATGCTGACCGATTCCAGAAGCTTCCTGTCCTACACCCGACACGAGTACTTCCGTCGTATCCTGTGCAACCTGATCGGTAACTGGGTAGAGAGTGGTGAATTCCCTGCAGATTACGATACTCTGTCCGAGATCGTAACCGATATCTCCTACAACAACGCTAAGAGATATTTCAAGTTCCCTCTGGCATAAAATTATAAGAATAGTGCAATCCCCCGGCTGGTTATTTGGCCGGGGGTTTTTATGTAAATAGAAAGTTAGTGAAATACATTGGCAAAATCCACGAACTCCCGGAGCATGCGATACACATGTCTCGATGTAAGGTCTCCGGATGTGAATTTTCTACGAAAAGTGATG
>NZ_JAOQJO010000021.1:6548-23336 GCF_025567015.1 Waltera acetigignens
TGTGACCGCTTATGTACCGCTACGCTCTGCGACAGGAGCGCATCGTACTAAAGTACGAGCGTGCCGCGTTTCTTATACCTTGCCAAGGGCTACGGGGATTTGATAGCATTTCTTTACTAACTTTCCAGTTAATTACCGTTTGATATCGCCGTCTTCGGCATCCTCTTCTGTGGTAATGGCAAAAGCGATATTGGTGGCATGGTCTGCTACTCTCTCCAGTCCGGATACGATATCGGAGAAGATCATGCCGGCTTCGGGAGAACACTCTCCCTTGGTCAGACGCTCTACATGTTTCTTCTGCAGTTCGCGTTCCTTCTCGTCTACCTGATCCTCCAGAGTAACAATCTCCTGCATATGGGATTCATCGCTCTTGGCGAACATTTCCACAGCATAACGGATGATCTTGTTGACCATTTCCAGCATATCTCCCAGTTCCTTCTGGGCTTCCTTACTGATGGAAACGCCTTCTTCCTTACGCTGTCTGGCAGCATCCGCCACGTTCTCCGCATGGTCACCGATACGCTCGATATCGTTCACCACATGGAACAGGGCACCCAGACTGTTCAAATCCTCGATGGGCAGTGTGGTCTGGTTGATCTTCACCAGATAGTCCGTGATGGCATGGTTCAGGAAATTGATATTTTTCTCTACCTCGTAGACTTCCTCGATGTCCTCTTCATCCAACGTGATCAGGGCATTCATGGCACGGTTCAGATTCTCCTCTGCCAGAGAAGCCATACGCTCCAGCTCCTTGATAACTTCTACCACTGCAGTGGCGGGGTTGAACACCACTTTGTCGCCGATGTATTTTAACTGATAGCTCTCTCTGTAGCCAACCTTCTGATCCTCGCCGGGTACGATCAGGTAAGTCATCTTCACCAGCCAGCCGGTGAACGGGAACAGCATAATTACCTGTGCAATCTTGATCAGCGTATGTGCATTTGCTACGAATCGACCGTTATCTGCGGAAATGGACTTGATCAATTCCACGATCTGGTCTCCTGCCACAAACAGGGCAATGTAAATAATAACCGTACCGATAATATTGAACAGCAGATGGATCAGTGCTGCTCTCTTTGCGTCCTTTTTACCGGTCATGGAAGCTAACATTGCGGTAGCGCAGGCACCGATATTACATCCCAGGATAATGTACAGCGTAATAGGTAACGGCAGCAGATCCTGATTAGCCAGCAACAACACAATGCTGACCGTTACGGACGAACTCTGGATAATGGCTGTCAGAGCAAATCCCATCAATGTGGCTAAGAACGGGTTCTTCAGAGACATCAGCAGATTGACCACCTGTGGCTCATTCTTCATGTTCGCCATAGCCTGGGACATGGTGCTCAGGCCTACGAACAGGATACCGAAACCAACGACCACTTCCGCCACCTTACGGACCTTTTCCTTCTTCGTAAACATCATCACGACCACACCCACCAGCAGGATCAGCGGTGCTATTTTGGATAAATTAAAAGATACCAGCTGTGAAGTAATGGTAGTACCGATGTTTGCACCGAGGATAACGCCCGCCGCCTGATACAGATTCATCAGACCAGAGTTAACGAAGCTGACGACCATAACCGTACATGCCGAAGAGGACTGGATGATACCGGTAAAAATAATACCGACGATCATACCCATGAAACGGTTCGTGGTAAAGATTTCCAGAATACGACGAAGTCTGGCACCTGCTACCTTCTCAATGGAATCACTCATCAACTCCATTCCGAATAGAAACAGTCCCAGACCTCCTGCCATTGTCAATATTGTTCCAAAGCTCATTTTTAATCCCTCAATCTCTCTTGATTCTCTTCCGAAAAACCAAAACAATAATTTTCAAATTTATTCTTATATAAACAATCCAAAATATATTTTACGAGATAGAATAAAAACTTGCAATGTAAATTTTACTTTTCTTTTACTTTTCTTTACAAAACTTTACGCAATTTCTACCGTGTTTGCGTAAAACAGCTGTTTTTCCTACGCATTTCGACCATCCGCAATATCCCGGTCCAGCTGCTCCTTAAGTTCTTCCAGCGATCCAAATCTGCGTTCCGGGCGCCGAAATCTTTTCAAAGCCACCTCGATCTCCTGCCCGTAGATGTCCTGGTCAAAATCATACAGATAAGATTCCACCCCCATCACTTTTTCAGAAGAAACCGTGGGTTTGGTTCCCACATTGCTGATGGCCTTATAGACCTTTCCATTATGGCGCACCGCCGCATAGTAAACTCCGTTGGGCGGCAGAAGTTTGCCTGCGGGAGGCAGCAGATTCACCGTTGGAAATCCCAGGGTATGTCCGATATGATTGCCATGCTCCACTGCTCCCACCAGCGTATAAGGCATTCCCAGCATCTCTTCGGCCTCTTCCATCCGGCCCTCTTCCACCAGCTTACGGATGTAAGTGGAACTGACTTCGATGCCGTTCACTTCGATCTTCTCTATGGTCTGGACGCAAAAGCCCAGATGCGGCGCCATTCTCTCCAGAAGTTCGGCATTTCCTGCGCCGTTCTTGCCAAAAGACAGATCCTCGCCTGCCGCCACAAACCGGGTATTCATCTGTTTGGCCAGAATCTCTGTTGCAAAACACTCTGGCTCTGTGGCTGCAGTCTCCTTCGTAAGAGGAAACTCGATCAGAGTGTCGATTCCCAGACGTTCAAACAGGCGTCTTTTTTCCTCTCTGGTGGTCAGTTCTTTACCGTCAGACAGGCCGAACAGCACTGCCGGTGTAGGGTCAAAGGTGAACACGCACGCCGCCAGCCCGTATTTTTTTCGACCAAGAATCTCTTCCAAAAGTCTCCTGTGGCCCAGATGGACTCCGTCAAATTTACCGATGGCTACTGCTGTATCTTTTTCCAGATAAAAGTCTGTTGTTCCTGCAATGATTTCCAAGTCTATTTCCTGCTTTCTGTATTACTTGGGAAGATCTTCACGGGCTTGTACCATTCCTTCGTTTCATCATACGCATAAATGCCCACGAAGCTGTCATCCTCTCTGTAGATGCGCACCCACTCTCCTGCAGGATGTGTGGTCTGTTCCACAGTCTGTCCCGGATAAAAAGCATTCCCGTTATCGATCAGTTTCCGCCACTTTTCCTCCACATGCAACATGGGAAAATCCGAAAAAATACGGTCTGTGGGAAGCAGTGCTTCCTCCAGCCTCTCCGTGTCCCGAAGTTCCTGCAGCTGTGCAAGTGTCAGGGCATCTGCCAGCTGGAATTCCCCGACTCTGGTACGAACGAGGCTCTGCATGGTGCCGCCGCAGCACAGTTTTTCCCCAATATCGGCACAGAGACTGCGGATATAGGTTCCCTTGGAACATTCCACGCGGAATTTTACCACGGGAAACTTTATTTCCAGAATCTCGATTGCCGGCAGATCCACATGTCTTGCCTGCCGTTCCACTTCTTTGCCCGCTCTGGCCAGCTCATAGAGCTTTTTCCCATTGACCTTCAGTGCAGAATACATGGGTGGGATCTGGTCATAGCCGCCAACAAAACCGGCGATCACTTCACGTACCTGTGCTTCACTCACCGCCACTTCCCGCTCTTCCAAAACGGTTCCCGTGATATCCTGGGTATCTGTGATCTGTCCCAGCAGAAGTTCTGCCACATATTCCTTGGTCCTGTCCGTCAGCATTTCACATGCTCTGGTAGCATTCCCCAGACATACAGGAAGCACACCGGTAGCCTGTGGATCCAGTGTACCTGTGTGCCCTATCTTTTTCTGCCGGCAGATCCCGCGAAGCTTGGCTACCACATCATGGGAGGTAAAGCCCGCTTCCTTATATACATTGATGATGCCGTCCATTAACCCTGTTCTCCCCGCAGTTGTTTGTCGATGTGCAGTGACAAATTGTTGACACAATCATGGAAGGTTCCCTTCATAGTGCAGCCTGCGGCACGTACATGTCCGCCGCCTCCGAAGAAAGATGCCACCTTCGCCACATCTACTTTCTCATTGGAACGCATGCTGACCTTATACTCCAGTACATTGGTCTCATACATGAAAATCGCACAGTCCACGCCCTTGATATTGCGCAACTGGTTCACAATGCCGTCCAGATCTCCCGGTACCGCATTGTAGAATTCCATGGTCTTGCGGTCCACCATGCTCACGATGCAGCGTCCGTCCATGAAACGAATGCTCTCCATCAGAGCTCTGCCCATGATCTGGGTCTGCAGATAGGTCTTCTGGTAAAAGCTTTCCTCGATCAGCTTCGGGAAATTGAATCCGAAGGAGATCAGAAACGCTGCCGCCTGCAGCGTCTCCGGTGTCGTATTGGAATACTGGAATACACCGGTATCATGGATGATGCCGGTATACAGCGCTTCCGCAATATCCTTGTCAATAAGTTCCGCATCCATAATGTGATACAGCACCTCACAGGCACTTCCCACTTCCGGACGGACCAGATTCACATCACCGCAACCGGAATTGCTGATGTGATGATCAATGTTGATCTTCTTTTTCGCATTCTGGAAATACGTCTCCGCATCTCCCAGACGATCCCCACTGCAATCCAGCGCAAAATACACATCAAAAGGCTCCTGCACGGGACATTCGGTCTGAATCTCATCGTATCCCTTCAGATAGGAAAACTCTTCGGACGGCTTCTGCAGATATACGGTAACTTCCGCTTCGGGAAGCAGTTTACGCAGATACATCTGTAAGGAAAGACATACACCCACACAGTCTCCATCCGGACGAATATGTCCGCTGATGCCGATCTTTTTCGCACCCAGACATTCTTCACGCAAATCCATTACTCGTCACCTTCCTCTGTTTCTTCCGTATCTTCCACCACTTCATTTTCCGGCTTCTGTGCCTGTTCATCCGCTGCAATGACCTCATCGATCTTGTGGGACATATTGACACCGTATTCAATGGACTGATCCATCACAAAAGTGATATCCGGAGTATTACGCAGATTGATGGTACGAGCCAGTTCTCTGCGGATAAAGCCTTCGGCGCTCTTCAGTCCCTGCAGGGTAGACTTTCTGACTTCCTCGTCTCCCAGCACGCTGATCCATGCCTTACAGCTCTTCAGATCCGGTGCCACTTCCACAGCGACCACACTGGTCCAGGGACTGATCCGGGGGTCCTTGAGACCGCCCCGGATGATCTCTGCCAGAACGCGCTGTACTTCCCCGTTGATACGGGTATTTTTCACACTATTCTTTCTCATTCTTATTCCTTCTTAATTCTTTCCTGCGGGTATCGTAGACGTCTTGGCGAGCATCCGCGAACAGAATGCGTTTCGCGTAACCCCGTTGAAAAACGTCGGCACTTGAATCTTGCAAGCAAAGCGCAGGAAGATTCTTAGTGTCCGCTACGTTTTTTGCAGAGCGCGAGCGTGGGTAAGCGGAATGCATCTGCGAACGGATGCGTTCTAGTAACCTACCGTGGTACTTCCACCATGATATATGCTTCTACGATATCCAGCTCCTGCATCTTGTCAAAGCCTTCGAATACGAGACCACACTCATATCCGGCCTTAACTTCCTTCACATCATCCTTGAATCTCTTCAAGGAAGCCAGGTTGCCTTCGAAGATCTGCTCGCCCTCACGGGTGATACGAACCTTACAGCCTCTCTGGAACACACCGTCCAGAACATAGGAACCTGCGATGTTACCGATAGCGGATGCCTTGAAGATCTGACGAACCTCTGCATGACCGATAACCTTCTCCTCGTATACGGGATCCAGCATACCCTTCATGGCAGCTTCCACATCCTCGATAGCCTGGTAGATGACCTTGTACAGACGTACATCCACGCCCTCTCTCTCTGCGGTTGCCTTGGCAGTCGCATCGGGACGAACGTTGAATCCGATGATGATTGCGTTGGACGCACTTGCCAAAGATACGTCGGACTCATTGATGGCACCTACGCCGCCGTGGATACATTTAACTACTACTTCTTCGTTGGACAGCTTCATCAGGGACTGTTTTACAGCCTCGACACTACCCTGTACGTCAGCCTTGACGATCAGGTTCAGTTCCTTCAGATTACCCTCCTGGATCTGGCTGAACAGATCATCCAGGGACATTCTGCCCTTGGTCTCTTCCAGCATCTTTTCCTTGTTCTGTGCCAGATAGGTCTCCGCATAGGATTTTGCTGTCTTATCATTATCATGTGCCAGGAATACTTCACCTGCACTGGGAACATCGGACAGGCCCAGGATTTCTACAGGGGTAGACGGTCCTGCTTCTTTTACTCTGCGTCCCTTATCATCGATCATGGCTCTTACCTTACCGTGTGCCACGCCTGCGGAAATGAAATCTCCCACATGCAGGGTACCTTTCTGTACCAGTACGGTAGCCACGGGACCGCGTCCCTTATCCAGCTCTGCCTCGATGACCAGACCTCTTGCTTTTCTCTTGGGGTTGGCCTTGAGTTCCATGATATCTGCGGTCAGCAGGATCATGTCAAGCAACTGGTCGATACCTTCTCCGCTCTTCGCAGATACCGGTGCAAATACGGTACTTCCGCCCCAATCCTCGGGGATCAGCTCGTACTCTGCCAGCTCCTGTTTTACACGGTCAATGTTGGCTGAGGGCTTATCGATCTTGTTCACTGCTACGATGATCTCCACACCTGCTGCCTTTGCATGGTTGATTGCCTCTACGGTCTGGGGCATTACGCCGTCGTCCGCTGCTACTACCAGGATAGCGATATCGGTCGCATTGGCACCACGCATACGCATGGCGGTAAATGCTTCGTGTCCGGGAGTATCTAAGAAGGTGATCTTACGGTCTCCCACATTTACAGTATAAGCACCGATGTGCTGGGTGATACCACCTGCCTCACGATCGGTTACGTTGGTCTTACGGATAGCGTCTAACAGGGAAGTCTTACCATGGTCAACGTGACCCATAACACAGATTACGGGAGGTCTCTCCACCAGATCTGCCTCGTCCTCTTCATCTTCCTTCAACAGTTCTTCGATGACATCTACCTTGACCTCTTTTTCACAGAGAATGTCATATTCCATGGCAATGTTCTCTGCATCTTCATAGGAGATCTCCTGGTTCACGGTTACAATCTTACCTTCCAGGAACAGCTTCTTGATGATGGCTGCGGGCTGTAACTTCATCTTCTCAGCCAGTTCTTTGATGGTAATGGATTCCGGCAGCACGATCACCTTGATCTGCTCTTCCTGTACCTCTTCCTTCTTCTTTTCCGGCTTGATGAAACGTCCGGGCTTATTCTTCAGCGCGTCCTCGTCCTCGTAGATATGGTCCTTCTTGGAACGCTTGTTGTCCTTCTCCTGGCTGAAACGTCTCTTTTCATCTTCGCGCTTCTTCTCAAGATCCTTGCCTGCAGGTTCCGGAGCGAAGCCCTTATTCTGTCTGTTATCTCCGAATCGATTACCCGATCCGCCATTGCCTCTTTGGTCGCGGCCGTTATTGCCGTAACCGCGCTCACCATTGCCGTTACCGCGGCGATCACCCTGACCGCCTTCCATACCCGGACGACCCTGTCTGTTAAATCCGCCTCCCTGAGGTCTGCCATTGCCCATACCTCCTCTGTTACCATTCTGTCCGCCCTGACGGTTACCCTGTCCGTAGCCACCCTGACGATTGTCACGATTGCCGTCTCTGTTGTCACGGTTGTAACCGCTCTGGCCACGCTCGTTCTGTCCACGGTTGTCACGATTATTCTGACCGTAACCGCCCTGACGGTTATCGCGGTTGTCACGGTTACCGTTCTGAGGTCTGTCTGCCGGTCTGGGCTGTGCCACATTCTGTGCAGGCTGTGCTGCCTGAGGTGCCTGTGCGGCTGCAGTATTCTGTACTGCCTGCTCCTTTACCGGTGCCTGTGTCTGAGGCTTTTTCGCAGGCTGCTGTCCACGGTTGCCGGGTACCATTGCCACGCTGGGAGTGGGAGACGGAGGGGTCAGCGGCTTGATGGGACGTACGGGAGCCTGTGCCTGAACACGGTTGCCGTAGGAATTATTCTGGTAACCATTGTTCTGGTATCTGCCGCCCTGATTCGGACGCTGTCCGCCTGCATTTCTCTGTCCCTGTCCACTCTGACCACCCTGACGCTGTCCGGGCATCTTGGAATTCTGAGGGTTGCTAACGAAAATAATCTTTTTCTTCTTTTTCGTCTCCTCAGTAGATTTGGTCTCCTCGGAAACTTTCGTTTCCTGAGCCTTTGCTTCCCTTGCGGGTGCCTGAGCCTTTTCCTCAGCAGGCTTTGCGTTTTCGGTATTTACCGGAGCTTTCTGTGCTGCGGGTGCAGCTGCTTTTTTCTTTCCGAGGCTGTTGCGTACCAGTGCTGCCGCATCCTCTTCCAGCGAGCTCTGTGCTGCCTTTGCCTCAATTCCTTTTTCCTGTAAAAAACTTAATATATCCTTACTCTGTAGTTCCAATTCTTTTGCGAGTTCATGTACTTTGATTTTCGCCATGCTTTCCTCCATTCTGCCTAACCGGGCAAATTCGCTTCCAATTGCTTGATGAGTGCATCTGCCAGTCCCGCATCACACACACCTACCGAAGATCTTAAGTTCCGGCCGATGGCCCAGCCGAGTTCTTCCTTCGTGCCATATTCATATACCGGGACTTCATAATAGGAACATTTGTCGTGAAACAACTTTTTCGTATTGGCCGATGCATCCTCTGCAACGATCACCAACATGGCAGAACCTTTTTTCACAGCGTCCTCCGTCTGGAATTCACCGCTTACCAGGTTACGCCCCCTCATCGCAAGTCCCAAAAGGGAATAAATCTTATTCTGTTTCAAGCTGATCAAACTCCTTTTCCAGTGTATCATATACCTCAGGAGAAATACTCATCTTGAAAGAACGTTCTAATCCTTTATTCTTCCGGGCTTTCTGCAGACATTCCTTCTGTCTGCATATATATGCACCACGTCCGTTTTTTTTGCCGGTTGCATCCAGACATATCTCATCTTCCGGTGTTTTCAGGACACGCAGCATTTCTTTTTTGCCTTTCATTTCTCCGCAGCCTACGCACTGCCTCAGTGGAATCTTTTTTGCCATTGATTATTCCTGCTCTCCATCAAAATCGTCTACGGTATCATCTTCGTAATCATCCACATAGTCCTCATAACGGAAGCCGGGAGCATCCTTGGCCTGAGTCTCGGACTTGATGTCGATCTTGTAGCCGGTCAGTCTTGCTGCCAGTCTTGCGTTCTGACCTTCCTTACCGATAGCCAGAGACAACTGATAATCGGGTACGACTACCTTTGCGGTCTTCTCATCGGGATCTGCAAATACTGCTACGATCTTGGCAGGAGAAAGTGCATTCTGAATCAGGTTACCGGGGTTCTCATCCCAGTTCACGATATCGATCTTCTCACCGCGCAGCTCTTCCACGATAGCATTGACGCGGGCACCATTCATACCTACACAGGCGCCGACAGCATCTACATTGGGGTTATTGCTCCATACAGCGATCTTGGTACGGCTTCCTGCCTCTCTGGCAATGCTCTTGATCTCTACGGTACCGTCCTTGATCTCGGTAACTTCGGACTCGAACAGTCTCTTTACCAGTTCCGGATGGGTACGGCTGACATTGATGCGGGGTCCCTTCGGGGTGTTCTTTACTTCCACAATGTAAACCTTGATACGCTCGGTGGGCTTGAATACTTCGCCCTTTACCTGCTCGTTCTCGGTCAGCATGGCATCTGCCTTACCCAGATTGATGCTGATGTTCTTGCCTACATAACGCTGTACTACGCCGGTCACAACATCCTTTTCCTTCTCGTAGTACTGGTTGTAGATCACGCTTCTCTCTTCCTCACGGATCTTCTGTAAGATCACGTTCTTGGCATTCTGGGTAGCGATACGGCCGAACTCCTTGGACTTGATCTCCACATGGATCATGTCGCCCACCTGTGCTCTCTTGGAGATCTCCTGTGCATCCTCCAGAGCAATCTGCAGGCAGTCATCCTCCACATCATCCTTCGTGGGAACGACTTCCTTCTCAGCATATACCAGAAAATCGCAGGTCTCTCTATTAATCTCCACATGGACATTGTCAGCCTTTCCAAAATGGTTCTTGCAGGCTGTCATCAGGGAGTTCTCGATGGCTTCAAACAAGGTCTCCTTGCTGATCTCCTTCTCCTTCTCCAGAACGTCCAGTGCCTCCATTAATTCCTTATTCATCATTTCCTCCATTCCGGCTTTCGCCTTTTCTTAGTGTATGGTTTCTTCTTATTCCACAAGCTATAACTATTCCTTCGCCCTTTGGCTCTGAATAGTATCAAAAATCTAATGCAAGACGGATCAGGGCAATGTCTGCTCTGGCAAAAGTTCTCGGGCTGCCGTCTTCCGTGATTGTAATGTTATCTGCATTGAAGCTCTCCAGAATGCCAGAAAACTCTTTGCATTTGTCAATGGGCTTGAACAGCTTGATCTCTACTTCTTCACCGATGCTCTTCTGCAAATGCTTATCCTTTTTCAGCGTTCTACCCAGTCCCGGGCTGCTGACTTCCAGAATGTAAGCATCCGGAATGAAATCAGCCTTGTCCAGAGCTTCGGATAATGCTCTGCTGACATTCTCGCAATCCAGAATGTTCACACCTTCCGGCTTGTCGATGTAAGCTCTCAGATAGTAGTCACTGCCTTCTTTTACATACTCCACATCGTAGATCTCCACCTGACTTACTTCTGCGATGGGCGTCAGCAATTCTTCGGTTCTGTTTTCGTAGTCCTCTCGTTTGGACATGTAGGCCCTCCTTTACTGATATGAGCTGTCGTTACAACAACAAGAAAGAGTGGCGCGCGTCCACTCTTACTCTAGTAATCATCTTTAAACTATACACAGTATAGACCCTGTGTGAAAAAATGTCAATAGGGTCTTGCAAACATTCGGATTCAGCTGATTCAGCCGCAGGCGCATGCAAGCATGCCCATACATTGTAATACCCACGAATTGCTCCGCTGCCGTGCAGCTTTCGCAATTCTGCAAACATTCGGATTCCGCTGATTTGCTTCGCAAATCGCTTCTTCCTCATGTTTGGGCGATTCCCTGATTCAGCCGCAGGCGCATGCAAGCATGCCCATACATTGTAATACCCACGAATTGCTCCGCTGCCGTGCAGCTTTCGCAATTCTGCAAACATTCGGATTCCGCTGATTTGCTTCGCAAATCGCTTCTTCCTCATGTTTGGGCGGTTCCCTGATTCAGCCGCAGGCGCATGCAAGCATGCCCTGCGGCTGAATCGGTCACCTGGTATTACAAGTAGTTATGTGTTTCAAAGTACAGTTCGTTCACGTGTTCGGAATGCAAAAGCTTATGGGCGGTGCGGCTGAGGGGCTTGCCCAGGAACTCTTCGTAGGCCTTCTGTACCTCGGGGTTCTCATGGGAGAAGCGAAGCTTTCTCTCACTGTCCAGACGGTACAAGGTGCCTCCGCGCCGCTCCGCGAATTCGCATCCGTCGTGGATGGGCTGTCCGCCGCCTCCGACACAACCACCGGGGCATGCCATGACTTCCACGAAATCATAGGATACCCTTCCTGCCTTAATGTCCTCCATCAGCTTCTCCGCATTGGCCAGTCCGCTGACAGTACAGGTATGTAAGGTCTGATCTCCCAGTGTGAAGTCTGCTTCTCTTCTGCCGTCTCTTCCCCGGACTGCCCGGAAAGCATCTGCTTCCGGATTCTTGCCTTCCACTACTGCATATGCGGTACGAAGTGCTGCCTCCATGACACCGCCGGTGACGCCGAAGATCACTCCGGCACCGGTGCTTTCTCCCAGAGGAGAATCAAAAGCCTGCTCCTTTAAGAACCGGGTATTGATATGCTCGGCACGGATCATCCGCACGAATTCTCTTGTGGTCAGTACAATATCCACATCCTGTCCGGCTCCGGCGCTCTTCATATAAGAAAGAGAAGCCTCTCTCTTCTTGGATACGCAGGGCATGATGGAGATACAGCAGATATTATTGGGATCAATCCCTTTCTTCTGTGCAAAATAAGTCTTCGCCATGGCACCGAACATCTGCTGGGGGGATTTTGCCGTGGACAAATTCCGCAGATACTCCGGATACTTCTTGGACACGAAGCTTACCCAGCCGGGACAGCAGGAGGTAAACATGGGCCATGCGTATTTCCGGGAATTGCCCAGCCGCTCCAGCAGTTCGTTTCCCTCTTCCATAATCGTCAGATCCGCTGCGAAGTTGGTATCAAATACATAGTCAAAACCGATGCGCTTCAGCGCTGCCACCATTTTGCCCTCGGAAGCTTCCTCCGCATTCAGTCCCAGTTCCTCGCCCCATGCGGTTCTTACCGCCGGTGCCACCTGGACTACTGTGACCTTCTCGGGATCCGCCAGTGCCTCGAAAGCCTTGTATGTATCGTCCCGTTCCCGCAATGCTCCGGTAGGACAATGTGTAATACACTGTCCACACAGTGTACAGTCGGAGCAATCGATGGTCTTATTATCCGCCACATCTACTGTGGTACGGGATCCGGTGTTCTGTACATCCCAGACATGCATGGCCTGGACTTTATCGCAGATCTGTACACAGCGCATACATTTAATACATTTTCTGGAATCCCGGATCAGAGGGAAAGAATGATCCCAGGGTGTCTCGGGAACTTCCTCGGTAAAAGGTACTTCCAGAATTCCCAGATCGTTGGAAATCTGCTGTAAATTACAGTTACGGCTTCTGACGCAGGTGGCACAGTGACAATCATGCTGGGACAGGATCAGTTCCACATTTGTCTTGCGCACACGGCGTACCTTCGGAGAATTGGTATACACTACCATTCCCTCTTCCACCGGGCTGTTGCAGGCTGTGATCAGCTTGCTTTTTCCCTGCACTTCCACCACGCAGGCCTTGCAGGCACTGATCTCATTGATGTCTTTTAAAAAGCACAGATGCGGTACTTCGATTCCCACGCCTGCTGCCGCGCTCATGACGCTGGTTCCCTCCGGGACCTGCAGCTGCACGCCGTCTATTGTAAGGTTTATCATTTTCTCGCCCATTGTTTGCTCCTCTTTTTACCAGATGGCAGCTCGGCCGCCCTTTAAGCTTCCGTAGCCGTATTTATCGCAGCGTAAGCATCTGCCCGCTTCCTGGCAGGCTTCCTGCTTCGTCATGCCGCATTCAAATGCATCGAAATTCGTCTTGCGCTCTCCGGCTTCCTTTTCACTCAGCTGGATCCGTCCGCAGGGTTCCTTGTCCTCGTAGGATACCGGCGGGATCTCCACATCACAGGGTACCACATGGTGGTAACCCAGATATTCATCGATATTGGCTGCAGCTACTTTTCCGGCGGCAATGGCACGGATGACAGTAGCCGGACCGGTCACACAGTCACCACCGGCAAATACACCGTGGACATCCTTGACTTCACTGTCACTCATGGCAGTAATGGTGCCTCGTTTTACGGAGATACCCGCCTCCTCGAAATGGCGGGTCTCGATACCCTGACCGATGGCCACCACGACGATATCACAGGGGATTCGAAGGAGAGGCACATCCGCCTGGATCGGACGGGCTCGTCCCCAGGCATCGATGGGGCCGATGATCTGAGGTTCTACCCACAGAGCCGTCACATTGCCGTTCTCGTCGGCTTCGATCTTGTGAGGTGCTTTCAGGCTGTAAAGCTCTGCGCCCTCTGCGATGGCGCCTTCCACTTCTTCAGGAAGCGCCGTCATATCGGTCTGTCTTCTGCGGTAGGCAATTCCCACCTTTTTCGCCCCCAGACGAATGGCGGAACGGGTACAGTCCATGGCTACGTTACCGCCGCCGACTACGACTACGGTCTTGTCCTTGAAGTCCGGCATGTCATCGTCACCGATGCGGCGCAGCATTTCCACTGCAGACATGACACCGTTGGCATCCTCTCCCTCGATACCGATCTTTTTATCCGTATGGGCACCGATGGCAATATAGACTGCATCGTATTCTTCGTGCAGCTTATTATAAGAAATCTCACCTTCGCCGTTGCCGACTCTGGTGTTCAATTTCACTTCCACTCCGGTGGACAGAATAGTGTCAATGTCCTCCTGTAAGCGTTCTCTTGGGAAACGATAGTTGGGAATTCCGTAGCGCAGCATACCGCCCAGCTTGCTCTTTTCCTCAAATACCACGGCATGGTGTCCCATCAGCTCCAGATAATATGCCGCAGACAGTCCGCCGGGGCCTCCGCCGATGATTGCTACTTTTTTACCGGTGCTCTCCGCTTTCTCAGGCACAGGAACCGTGTTGGCTCTGGCATTGTCCACTGCCATACGCTTCAGGCCGCGGATATTGATGGCACTATCGATCATGTTGCGGCGGCATCTTGCCTCACAGGGATGCTCACAGATCAGGGCACAGGCGGTGGGGAAAGGATTGTCCTTGCGGATCAGCTTTACGGCATCTGCATAACGCTCTTCCTTCACCAGTGCTATGTAACCGGGGATATCCACACCTGCGGGGCACAGCGCCACACAGGGAACCGGCTGGGTAATATGGCAGGAACATTTTCCCCCATGTTCAATGTGATAGACATAATCCTCACGGAAGCCTTCCAGTCCGGCCAGTACCATATGGGCCGCCTCGTAACCGATGGCACAGTCAGCGGAGTCCACAATGTCGGAAGCGGTATCCCGGATCAGATCCAGTGTCTTCAGGGTGGCTTTGCCTGCCAATACATCCTCCATCAGGTTCTGCAACTGCCCCAGTCCCACACGGCAGGGCACACATTTACCACAGGTCTGGGCATGACACATTTTCAGAAAAGAAAGCTGCAGGTCCACCGGACATAATCCGGGCGGGCTGGCGATAATTCTTCTCTCCAGATCTTTGTACAGGCGTTCCACCGTAAGCTGTGCTTTATTCGGGGTAGCTATCTTCAATCGGCTCATAATCTTCTCCATTCTGCGGGCTGATGCCTGCGTTACTTTTATGCCCTGCGCCACGGGCGCTGCCGGCAACGGCTATGGCGTGCTGCTCTCCGTCTGCGGGCGCGGTGTTTTACTGACACGTACTATGGCATTGGCCACCTGAGCTGGCTGCCTGTTGCACGGTGTAAGCGCTTACATTTTGTTTTTTAAAAAATAGCCGTTTCTTGTCGGCTACTGATTTTTGTATATGTGCAATTGTATCCTAAATAATAAAAACTATCAATAGTTTTTAGGAAAGTTAATTTTTTATCTATCTTTTTGTGGAATATGCATGAGGATGCTTGGCTCACATAGATGTAAGCTCTTACATTTTTTTGCTTTTTCTGCTACATCCGTAGCAATACTCTCTTGACATCGGTTTTTCTGCCAGACAATCTCATCGGATCCTTCGTAGGGAATCCGATAGAATCAGGTATTTTCGTAAATCCCCATAAAATAACCGATTTCATACAAAAAAGTCACTGTTCTGCCACTTTTTTGTACAAAAACAGCCAAAAACGTATCTTTAACGAAAATATCTTCTCCAATTTCCTGAAAATCCTGTGTTTTTGTATTTTTTTGCAGCATTTTCCTGTTTTTGATACAAAACTGTTCCTTTTACAATGAAAGAACAGGCTCAAAATAGTGGATTTTTCCTTGCCAGAAGAAATTTTTTCCACCTTTTCCGACCAAATACCCACTTTTGAAGGAAACTCACCTTTTCTGGCCGCTTTCGGAACGCTTTTTCCTCGGAAATCGCCTGTTTTTCCTAGTTTTCAGGAAAAAAAAGCCCAGGCGGAACAGGCTGTCAGAAACAAAAAATGACAGGCTAATCCGCCGGAGCTATATTGCCTATGATATTAATCTTTTTACACCGTCACGATCACGCCGCCATCGTTGGCGTACATGCTGCTGACACCGCGGGTGTCCATGATCAGGCATCCTTTGAACTCTGCCTTTTCCATAAGAAGCTTCTTCATGGTCTCGGCGCGGTCAGGAGCATTGCAGTGGGTGATCATCAGGAAACGTTCCTTCGTATCCCCTGCCTCTTCCAGAACGATCTCCGCCATTCTTCGGAGTGCTTTCTTCATGCCGACGCTCTGGCCTCTCTGCACGATACTGCCCTTGTCTCCGGCCATGATCGGCTTGATGCTTAAAGTAGATGCCACCAGTGCCTTTACACCTGTCAGTCTGCCATTCTTGCGCAGAGTGTCCAAATTATCCAGTACAAAATAGGTATGCACATTGCTGCGGAACTCTTCGATCTGCTTCACGATCTCTTCAAAAGAAAGTCTCTGCTCCTCCAGTTCTACCAGTTTCTTCACGATCTGGGTCTCACCACAGCTGGCGGATTCGGAATCAATGATGTGGATCTGTTTCTTTCCGTATTTTTCCCGATATAAATTCATTCCCAGCACCGCACTGTTATAGCTGCCGCTGAGGTGGGATGATAATGTGATCACATACACATGCTCCGCTTCTGTGTGGTAGGCTTCCCTGAAACGCTCTGGGGAAGGGCATGCCGACTTGGGACATTTCGGACACTCTGCCACCTTTTTCAGAAATTCCGCCTGATTGAAGTTCTCATCATCCTGGATCTGGTAATCTCCCACTTCCAGTCCCAGGGGCACGATCTCGAACCGGGAATCCTGCAAATATTCTTCCGGCAATTCACAACAGCTGTCTGCTACGATTTTAAAACTCATATTAATCTCCATATCATTGATTGCAGCTATTCAAAAATATAACTCCCAAAGAGTCATTCTGCGAATGGGGCACTGAATAGTTACAATTATTTTCATTTTTCAAAAACCATACTATGTAGTTTTTAATACTACTTATAATAACACGAAACATTCCGTTCGTAAAGCCTTTACACAAAATATTCATATTCCCTTTTCGGCGGACTTCGTATATACTATTTCTATATAGCCA
>NZ_JAOQJO010000021.1:23586-78591 GCF_025567015.1 Waltera acetigignens
TGGTAGCGGATACTTTCGATCCTTTCCTGCTGGAAGAAGCCACCGTCAGTACGGCTCTCACCGTGACGATCGACGGGCATATCAACAAGGACTTCTATCCCGCGGACGAACGGGGGGAAGACTGCATCCCTTGGGATCTGCAATCCTGGAGCAAAATAAAAGGACTGTGCTTCGACCTGATCAAGGGAAAACACACTCCTTTGTATTTTAAATTCGTACTTCATATGCAGCCCGATAAGGCAGCCGCCATGCTGGAAAAAGCGCAGGTCGATCCGGGCGTCATCCGGGCGCTGGTATTAAATATCCGCTACGACGGGGAAAAGACCGTTCTCACCACCGGATGTGCCTACCAGGTCTTCACCATGGATAAAAGTGCCGACACCGCATGGGACAAGGCATTAAAAAAATATCTTGATCTGAAGGGTATCTCCTACGAAGAACTCTGATCCCGCTCTCCGGGGTATCCCCAGTTCTTCGAATCATTCGTAGGAGCGGTTCCTGACGTTCACTCCTTCATCTTCGGTTTGCTGAGCAGGCTCGCCAGATAACCGAAGATCAGCGCTGCGGAGGTTCCCACGGCTCCAGCCTTGAATCCTCCGGCAAAAAGTCCTAAAAATCCCTGTTCCTGCACCGCTTCTTTCACGCCCTTCATTAATACATTTCCAAAGCCCAATAACGGTACACTGGCTCCTGCTCCCGCATAATCCTGAAACGGTTCATACCAGCCAAGGGCACTGATCACCGCACCGGTGACCACCAGAAGCACCATGATGCGTCCCGGCATCATCTTCGTTTTTTCCATTAATATCTGCACCAAAGCACAGATCAGGCCGCCCACCCAGAAAGCATTGATATAATCCATTCTCTGCATTTCCCCCTTACTATCTGTTTAAGGACAGTCTCTGCACTTTTTCTTAAAATTATGCATTCTTTATTTATGCATTCTTTTTGCCAAAACGAAACCATTCCGGCGGAAGCTGTACCAGGATCACCGCTGCAAATACGATAACACAGCCTGCGATCTGCCTGGCTGTCAGTGTCTGATCAGTAGTCAGAAATCCGATCTTATAGGCGATCCATCCGGAGATCGTGGCAATGACGGATTCCAGGCTCATGATCAGTGCCGCCACCGTAGGATTCAGTCCTTTCTGGCCTACGATCTGTAAGGTATAACCCACACCACAGCTTAAAACACCGGCATATAACAGGGCTCCCAGGCCTTCCTGCAGCTGACCGAAGGTGGGCTGTCCCCAGATGAGTGCTCCGATGCAGCAGACCACTCCACAGACCGTGAACTGGATACAGGATACCACAGTTCCGTCAATTCTTGCTGCATAATGGTCAACGGTCATGATCTGTATGGCAAATGCAATGGCACATAAAAATACCATGATATCTCCGGCTCCGAGACGCAGGGACTCGGTCATGCAGAGCAGATACATGCCCACGGCTGCCATGACTGCTGCCGCCCAGACCACCGGCGCCACTTTTTTCTTCAGAAAGATACCGAACATGGGGACAAAAATGATATATAGCGTTGTGATAAATCCCGCCTTACCGACACTGGTGTATTTAATACCGAACTGCTGCAAGGTACTGGCGATCGTTAGGAAAATGCCACACAAAAGTCCTGCTTTCACATTCAGTTTCCAGTCAAGGGGCGCAGCTTTGTCCCCTGCAATCTTTCTGCTGATCAGAATATACACCAGAATGCTGGCGGCACCGATCAGGGAACGGACACCGTTAAAGGTGAACGGATGCATATAGTCCATGCCCTTGCTCTGGGAGACGAAAGCCATGCCCCAGATGGCAGCCGTTAACAGCAGGATCAGGCTGTTTCTCGTAGTTTTTGTTCTCGTATTTTCCATAGTTGTATTTTCCATTCCTTATATTTTTCGTTCCTTGCTGCTTTACGGTTATGTGATCTTGTCAGGGCTGTTTCTTATATCTCTCAGCAATCTCCGCCACTACATCCCGCAGCATTTTTCTGCTACAGTCTATGATCAGATCCGCATATTTTTCATACAAAGGGGTTCTCTCCTCGTACAGGTCCCTCAATGTCTGACCGGGCTGCAGGGTCACACCTCTGGCATTCAGATCTCCCAGCCGCTGTTCCACTTCCTCATAAGGAAGCTTCAAATATACCACGGTGCTGATATCCCGCAGATGCTGCATGCCCTCCGGCTCGTAGCAGGCGCTTCCGCCGGTGGCAATGATGCTGTTTTCCAGATTCAGAGAGGCATTTACGTTGCTCTCGATCTGCCAGAAGCCCTCCACGCCGTGTTCCGTGATGAGTTCATGCAATAATTTACCGTGTCTTTCCTGGATCACCAGATCCGAATCCACAAAACGTCTGCCCAGGCGCTTTGCCAGAACCACGCCTACCGTACTTTTTCCCGAACCCGGCATGCCGATCAGAGTAATATTATTTTTCATAAGTTTCTCCTGTCTCTACATAAGAAAATCGCCGCCTGTAAGCGACGATCTTCCGTCTTGTTCTTCTTTATAACCTTCGTAGTGCCCAATTTGCAGAACTGCCTCTGTGGGGATTTTGACCCCGACATCATGCTATTTGCTCATGGTGGTTACTTACACTTTATACTTCCGCAATGACTTCCACTTCACATAATACGTTCTTGGGAAGGGTCTTGACTGCAACGCAGCTTCTGGCAGGATTCTCAGTAAAGTACTTTGCATAGACCTGATTGAAAGCTGCGAAATCGCCCATATCTGCCAGGAAACAGGAAGTCTTGGCCACTCTGGTGTAATCGGTGCCTGCTGCCTTTAACAGCTCGCCGATATTCTTCATTACCTGCTCTGCCTGTTCCTCGATGGTAGTTCCGTGAATCTCTCCGGTAGCGGGATCAATAGGGATCTGTCCGGATGCGAAAAAGATATTGCCCAGTACAATGCCCTGAGAGTAAGGTCCGATTGCTGCGGGTGCTTTGTCTGTTGAAATCTTCTGTAACATAATATTCTCCTCTTCTTCCTATAATTACGCCCTGAGGATGCCTCCGGATCCCGGCACATCCAAAATCCGATGCAGCATGCACATAGCGTTTACTTCGTCATATCTACCTCCGGCTCATCAAATTCCGCCGTCACGTAGAATCCTCTGGAATTCTCCACGATATCCGCCACAACTCCTTCGCGATTCTTCAACCGATAACGAAAAGGAATATTGGGGGACATGGCCAGAGACGGGTCTATCGTATAATAATAGTTACTGGGCAGAAGTCCCTCGGTCACTGTGATCTTCTGTCCGACCTCCAACAGTCCCGGCCGCTCCATCTTAAATTCTATCCTGCGCATTTTGACTCACCAGCCATTCCCGGCATAATGTGTTTTCGCCGTTTGAGGTTTATTTTACCAGTAACTTACAGCGCTTGCAAGAGTGTGTTTCATTTCTGACCTGCTGCTTTTCCCTATTTCACCGCCGGACTCTCCAATACTACCGCATGTGCGATCCCCGGCACGCTTTTACCTTCGTTGAAACTGGTCTTACTGAGCAGGGCGCCGGTGGGTAGAAAGAGGACTTTTTTCCACTCGCCGGATTCCAGCTTCGGCAGGATATATGCCGCCAGGGTCACAGCGCTGCATCCACAGCCGCTGCCTCCGGCGTGGGTGTCCTGGGCTTCTGCGTCAAAAATCTCGATACCGCAGTCCATGTGCCGGTCGGCGATGTCAATTCCCTTTTCCCGCAAAAGATCGATCAATACCGTCTGTCCCACGCTTCCCAGGTCCCCGGTGATGATCCGGTCATATTCTTCCGGGGTCACATGAAAATCTTCCATGTGACGGGCAACGGTGTCTGCAGCGGCCGGGGCCATGCATGCTCCCATGTTCATGGAGTCTTTCAGGCCGTAATCCACGATCCTTCCGGGAGTCATGCCGGTAATGTGGGCTCTGCACTTCTGATTCAACCCCAGGGCAAAGGCTCCGCTTCCTGTCACTGTCCAGCTGGCAGACAGAGGTCTCTGGTTCCCATAATCTAACGGAAAACGGAACTCCTTCTCCGCACTGGCAAAATGACTGGAGGTCACACAGACCACATGCTCCGCATAGCCTCCCGCTGCCATCACAGCTCCCAGTGTCAGTGCTTCCCCGCAGGTAGAGCAGGCGCCGTAGACTCCAAACAGAGGAATATTGTAAGCGGAGATACCAAAGGAAGTGGCAATGCACTGCCCCAAGAGATCACCGGCGAAGAGATACGACACATCCTCCGCTTTCCATCCGGCCTTTTCCATGACCATGTAGACTGCGTCCTTCTGGAGATTACTTTCCGCCTCTTCCCAGGTCTTACAGCCGAAGAGATCATCTTCTCCCACCATGTCGAACAGGGTGCCTAACGGTCCTTCGCCTTCTTTTTTTCCCACGATACTGGCACCGGCGATCACACACACCGGCTGTGCCAGACGGATACTGCTTCTTCCCACTCTCTGATTCATAATTTCTCCTTCCATGCGATAACACTGCATTCTTTTTTGTCAGTGTTCCCGCATTAGGGAAGAATTATAAATTACAAAAAATTGTAACTATTCAGAACCCCATTCGCAAAACCGCTACTTCGTAGCTTTCCTTTTGCTCATGTGGTTACTTCGCCATATAAAACTGCTTATCTGCCTGAATGCAAGCATTCGCAGAACGCAGTTTTTCATGGCTCTGAATAGTTACAAAATATCTCCTCCAGCGCCCCGATCACTTTCTGTAATATCTCATCCGCCATATCCGAATAGTGAATGACCAGAATCCCCCGATATTTCTGCGCATCCGCAAAGCAATATTCCGACAGACAGTTCACGAGAATTCCCCGCTGTCTGGCCGCCCACTTGATCTCCACGTCACTAAGTTCCGTCCGCACATGCAGCAGAAAATGAGTCCCGGCATCATCCTGATAGATCTGGCTGATCTGACTTAAAGGTGACTCCCGAAACATCCGGCAGATCCGCTCCCGCTGCCCTCTGTAATCGTTGAGCAGTCTCCGGATATGGCGTTCAAAATACCCTTTTTCCAGAAACGCTGCCATGGCATACTGTTCAAAACCGGATACCGTGCAGGAATAAAAATTCATAGTGGAAATATAGCGTTCCATCAATTTCTCCGGCAGCACCATATAGCCGATACGCAGGGATGGCACCATGGTCTTGGAAAAAGTGTTGATGTAAATAACTCTGTGGTTGCGGTCCATGGACTGCATGGAGGGAACCGGCTTTCCCACCATGCGGAATTCACAATCGAAATCGTCCTCCACAATATAGCGCTCCGGTTCCTCCGCCGCCCAGCGAAGCAGTTCCTGCCGTCTTCCCACAGGCATGACCAGTCCGATGGGAAAATGATGTTCCGGCGATACATGCGCCACGGTAATACCCTTTTGATCCAGCTGTTCAACTTTCATTCCCTGACCGTCAATGTCCACATAATCCCAGGTCACACCGCCCACATCATACAGTTTCGTAATCTTGCGATACCCAGGATTTTCCACACCGAATTTTGCATTTTTGCCCAATAACTGTAGCAGACGACTGTAGAGATATTCTGTTCCCGCTCCCACAATAATATGATCCGGTGACACATGCATGCCACGGTACCGATACAAATGCTCTGCAATGGCCACCCTTAGTTTTTCCACTCCGTTAAAAGGAACCGTCTTAAGCAGAGACGTATCATAATCCGTCAGGGTCTGCCGCATGATCTTCGCCCAGGTGGCAAAGGGGAACTTATCATATTGAATATTGTTGGCCGTCAGATCCGCCAGATATTCTTTCTCCCGGAAACGGGTCACAAAGGATGCATAGGCTGGGGCGGAGACGTTCTTCACTTCCAGACGGTTGACAAAATACCCTCTCTTTTCCTCCGACCGGATATAGCCCTCCAGCAGCAGCTGTTCATAGGTATTCTCCACGGTCTTGACACTGACCTGCAAGTGCTCGGCAAACGCCCGCTTCGAAGGAAGCTTCTCACCGGCAGTCAGCCGGCCGCTCAAGATGTCAGCTTTCATCGCTTCATATAAGTATTCATACATGGTTTTTCTGCCACGGGCAGTCAGATCATATGTCAGCATCTGGTATCCTCCTTTTTTCTTGTTTTGGTTATTTAAAAGATATCAGATTTTATTATAATGAACTCATAAAGTAAAAGCAAGCAGGAAGGACAGATTCTCCCCCCGCCAAGGGGGGTGACTCTTCAAGAGGGCAGCTCCTCAAGAAGAGCAGGATTTTCCTTCGGAAAACAAGGGAGGATTTAACATGGGCGTATATGCAATCACCGGCGCATCCAGCGGAATCGGCGCCAAGACAAAAGAACTGTTACTTCAAAAAGGACACGAAGTCATCAATATCGATCTGAAGGACGGCGATATCTGCGTGAACCTGGCAACCCCGGAAGGAAGACAGGCCGCTGTAGACAAGCTGCATGAGCTGCATCCCGAAGGTCTGGACGGCATGATCTGCAATGCCGGTGTCTCCGGTGCCTGCGGCAATCTGGAACTGATCATTTCCCTGAACTATTTCGGAACCGTAGCCATTGCAAAGGGCGTCTATGACCTCCTTAAGAAAAAACACGGCAGCTGCGTAGTCACCGTATCCAACACCATTTCCCAGGGTGCGGGACGTAAAGATATCGTAGATCTGCTGAACAATATCGGTGATGAAAAGAGAGTATTAAGCCTGGTATCCTCCATGGATTCCACCAACCTCTCCGTGGGCAACAGTCTCTATGTATCCACCAAATATGCTCTGGCCAGATGGGTCCGCAGAGTCTCCGCTACCTGGGCTGCCAACGGTGTCCGCATCAATGCGGTAGCTCCCGGCAACGTACATACTGCCATGACCGCTACCATGAGCACCACCGCAAAAATGGCACTGAATGCCCTCCCCATTCCCACCAAGTACGGTCAGGAATGTCTGATGGCTCCCGAAGAGATCGCTGAGGTGATGGTATTCCTGGCATCCGATTCCGCCAGAGGTGTCAACGGCAACATCATGTTCGTAGACGGCGGTACTGACGCACTGTTAAATTCTGAAAAGGTATATTAAGGAGGAACACGCTATGAGACCCATTGAAAAATATGTAGAAGCTATGGAAAATAAAGATTTTGCCGGACTTGCAGAGTTGTTCACCCCTGATGGCATTCTGTGTGACTATTGTACCACCTCCGCTTCCCAGCAGGAATATCATATCTACGGAAAAGAGGCCATCAATATGTTCTTCCGTAACAAATTCGGCTTCCGCCGCTACTCCATTCTGGATGCTGAGGTCGTAAATGATGAGCAGGCCGAGTTCATTGCCAACTTCGGAGGCTACAACATCATGGCCATCGCCACGGTTCGTAAGACCGATGAAAACGGTCTGATCCAGAGACTTACCGTAAGACCGAAATAATTTTTGCCATCCCCTTATACTTTTCTCTATATAGAATCTTAATGTAAAAGAAGCTGCACCCTACGGTACAGCTTCTTTTACATTCTATCTTCCGAATACGTCGGTCATTCCGGAGCACTGCCAGAGATCACATAGCTGGTCACGGCATACAGGATCTCACCGTTGTACTCCACTCTGGACCAGCCAGATCCTTCACTGTAGCCGGTACGATGCAGATTGGTTCCGTTCCGCACCTGGGTGCGTACAGTGCTCTCTCCCTCGCTGGTGCTTGGTTCCGTCCGCAGATTGATCAGATCTTTGGGGGTAATATAATCATCACAATCCGTAAAGACGATCACTCTGCCGTCCTGGGTGCTGACGCGGTTGGGATATGTCGGCTTCTCCGGGGTCTTATAGGTAAGATCCGTGGTCAGATATGCTGATACTGCATAAACCGTCTGACCGTTGTATTCCAATCTGGACCATCCGGTGGAATCGTTCCTTCCGGTGCGTACCAGAGTCTCTCCGTTCTTCAGCTGCCCTACCACATTGCCCTCATCTCCGGTATAGGGTGTACTGCGAAGATTACTCACATCCTTGGCAGTGACCGTCTCGTTCACATCACCGAACGTCATGGAATTTCCCTCCGCAAGAGCATCTCCCGTATTATTGGTAGCGGGGACTTCGGTTGCCACCGGTGCCTCTGTCGGCTGCGGCTGTGCTTCCGGAGCCTGTGTAGGTGTCGGTTGCGGTGCTTCTGTCACTGCTGCCGCAGGCTCCGGAGTAACCGTCTCGGGGATTTGTGTAGTCTCCGGTTCCGCCGTTGCCACCTTTTCCGATGCGATCCCGGTCTCCGGGGTCTCTGCAGAAGCCTGTTCTGAGCTCTGCGCTTCTGTTGTCACCGCCGCGAATTCATTATTTTCCGTAGTTCTGTCATGATGGCTCAGTTTCCACAGCGGAATACAGATCAGGACCGCCAGAACCATCATGCCCGCAAAAGCCGGAATCATCCATGGCCGGAACCGGAAGCCGATCCCGTCCCCCTCGTCGAAGTCATCCAGGTCATCCCCTTCCGGGTACTCCCCATAGTCCTCATCCTCCGTAAAGTCCTCCAATTCCACAGTATACGGATCCTCTGTATCACAGGTTGTTTCCCATACAGCATCATCACGTCGTCCCGCCTGTTCAGAATCCACCTCTGCATCCGCAAGTTCTTCATAGTCAAAATTATATTCTTCCGGTTCCCTTTTCCGGTCTCTGACACCCTTTTCTTCCATGGCATACCCTCCTTCCGCCATCTTTAAGCTGATTATATACTTCCCTCTTTTGCAAAACAAGTACCTTTTCCTGTCTTTGCAGGTATGTTATACTGACTGTAGCATTATAAAAACCTCTCAGGAGTTATATTCTCTATGAAAAATAAACTTGCCAAATGGAAACCTTATATTTTCCTTGCGGTCCTGCTCGCCAGCCTGGTTCCTCTGGTATGGCTGGGGCGTTACAATTATCCCACCGGGGATGATTATTATTACGGTACGGAAGCCCATCTGGTCTGGCAGCAGACCGGAAGCATACCACAGGCCATTTCCGCCGCCTGTGCCGGTGTCGCCAAAAGCTATCAGATCTGGCAGGGAACCTATTCAGCGCTGTTTCTGATGTATCTTGCGCCCAATGCCTTCTCCAATACCGCCTATCATCTGGTGACTTTTGTGATCCTTCTTTTGCTGTGCGGCAGCATTTTCTATCTGCTACGGCCTCTGGTCTGCCATTTTCTGCCGGGAACATGTGGGGAATGGATCACGATTTCCTCAGTATTCAGTTTCCTGTGCATCCAGACAGTGGCCTTTCAGAGCGACAGCTTTTACTGGTACAACGGCTCCATGTATTACACCGGTTTCTTTGCCGTGACCCTGTTTTTCCTGGGCACATTGCTTCGCTACCTGTACAATGGGAAAAAGATACTGATGCTTCCGCTTCTCCTGTTCGCAATTTTCTTAGGCGGTGGCAATTACGTGTCCCTTCTCCCCTGCATGCTGTTTGTGGTAACCGTAACCTTTCTACTGCTGTTGCAGAGAAATAAAAAGACTTATGTCTGCGGAATTACCTCCGCTGTTCTCCTGCTATCTTTTGCCGTCAGTGCCATGGCCCCCGGCAATCAGGTGCGGCAGGACGGTATGTGGAAAATTCCCGCGTGGAAAGCCATTGCAAAGTGCCTGTTGCAGGGTGTCCGCTATACCTTCGCCTGGACCGGACTGTGGTGGCTGCTTGCCGCCCTGCTTCTGCTGCCGGTCTTCCTGCGCATTTTACAGAAGAAAAACTGGGGATTTTTCTCCCATCCCCTCCTTTTTACCGGATATTCCTACGGATTGTTCTGCTCCATGTCCTGTCCTCTGTTCTATACCATGAACTCCACAGGACCCGGCCGGGCCGTAGCCATTGTCTACTATACGTTTCTGCTGATCAGTTTTGCTGTGTTCTTCTACTGGCTCGGATATATAGTCCGGAAGCTGCGAATGCGTCAGAATACTCCGGAGAAAATGGCGGTCCTCGGCAAGTTGAAAATTGCCCGTTATGTCGCCATGACGGTCCTGTTGGCCGTCATCCTTTTCACCGGAGTATGGCAGGAGACCTCCGCCGCAAAAGCGATCCGGATGCTGACAAACGGTGAAGCCGCTGCCTATGCTGCAGAATACGAAGAACGTCTTCTTCTCCTGAATGACCCGGAGATTACGGATGTGGTTCTGACGCCGTTTATCCATCAGCCTGCCATGATCTATACCGGTGATCTCCCCGGAGACCCGGAGGATCCCACCAGTAAAAAGACCGCACAATACTTTGGAAAAAATTCCATATACGTAGATTACAGCAATTAATCCCCCAAAAAAGGACGCTTCCGGTTTTTCCGGAAACGTCCTTTTGTTATCTTTTACTATTCTTATTGTCCTTCGTACTTCTCACTCTGCATACGGATCAGTTCTGCATCGTCGAAGTAATTGATACGCATAGCGCTCTTTACCTCAGACAGGGTCTGTGCTGCCACTCCACGGGCCTCGTCACTGCCCTTCTTCAGGATCTCATATACTGCGGGAATATCCTTCTCCAGTTCTTTTCTACGGTTACGGATGGGCTCCAAGGTCTCCTGCATTACGTTGTTCAGGAACTTCTTCACCTTCACGTCACCCAGACCGCCTCTGGTATAATGCGCCTTTAACTCGTCCAGATTTGCGTAATCCGGCAGGTATCTCTCGAAGTGCTCCGGCTTGCAGAAAGCATCCAGGTAAGTGAATACCGTGTTGCCCTCCAGATGTCCGGGATCGCTGACCAACAGATGCTCGGGATCGGTGTACATGCTCATGATCTTGGTGCGTACATCGTCTGCGCTGTCTGCCAGATAGATGCAGTTGCCAAGGGATTTACTCATTTTCGCCTTGCCATCGATGCCGGGCAGTCGCTGACATGCCTCATTTTCAGGCAGCAGTGCCTTGGGCTCTACCAGTACCGGTGCATATACGGTGTTGAATTTGTGTACGATCTCTCTGGTCTGTTCGATCATGGGCAGCTGGTCACCACCTACGGGAACGGTGGTCGCCTTGAAAGCGGTAATATCGGAAGCCTGGCTGATGGGATAGGTAAAAAATCCCACAGGGATGCTGGCTTCGAAGTTACGCATCTGAATCTCACTCTTTACGGTCGGGTTTCTCTGTAATCTGGCTACGGTTACCAAATCCATGTAATAGAAGGTCAGCTCGCACAATTCGGAGATCTGAGACTGAATGAAGATCGTTGCCTTGCTGGGATCCAGTCCGCAGGACATGTAGTCCAGCGCCACTTCAATAATATTCTGGCGCACCTTCTCGGGATTCTCGATATTATCCGTCAGCGCCTGTGCGTCTGCGATCATGATAAAAGTCTTCTTATATTCGCCGGAATTCTGCAGCTCTACACGTCTTCTCAGGGAGCCTGCATAATGTCCCACATGTAATCTTCCGGTGGGTCTGTCACCTGTCAAAATAATTTTGTCCATTTCGTCCTCTCAATCCGCCGTCTACGCGGCTATACGTCATTGCTTCTATCATACCATCTTTTTGCATAGAAGCAAATGATTTTTCTACAGAATTAACGCTTTGTGTGCAAGCCCCCTCGCATTCATTCTGCTGTTCTATGGCTGAACTATTGCAAGCAGCTTATCCAGAATTTTATGTGCCACCTGTTCCTTGCTCATCAGTTCCAGACTCTCCTCGGAATTCTTTGTGATCAGTGTCACAATATTGGTGTCCGTACCAAAGCCCGCTCCTGCGCTCTTCAAACTGTTGGCACAGATCATGTCACAGTGCTTGCTCTCCAGCTTCTTCCGGGAATTCTCCAGCACATTTTCCGTCTCCATGGAAAATCCACACAAAATCTGTCCCGGTCTCTTGTTTTCCCCAAGGGCCTTCAAAATATCCTTCGTCCGCACCAGAGGGATCGACATGTCTCCGTCTTTTTTCTTAATCTTATTGTCTGCTGTCACTGCCGGGGTGTAGTCTGCCACGGCTGCTGCCTTGATGACAAAATCATAGTCCTGCGCTCTGGACACGATTGCATCGTACATCTCTTCTGCCGTCTGTACCGGCACCACATTTACAAACAAAGGCGGCTCCACATCCGTATGGGCTGCCACCACCGTCACTTCTGCGCCGCGGTGCATTGCAGCTCTCGCCAGGGCATAACCCATTTTTCCACTGGAGTGATTCGTGATAAAACGCACCGGGTCAATGGGTTCTCTGGTGGCACCTGCGGAGATCAGCACCTTTTTGCCCGCCAGATCCTTCTCGCAGGCGATCTCCCTCAACACGGCTTCGAACAGTACGGACTCCTCCGGCATTCTGCCGTCACCGATATCGCCGTTGGCCAGCATTCCCGTAGCCGGAGTGATGATCTCATAGCCGAAATGCTTTAATTTTTCGATATTATCCTGCACGATGGGGTTGTGATACATATTATGATTCATGGCAGGGGACACAATCTTCTTGCAGGGACATGCCATGACCGTAGTGGTCAACATATCATCTGCGATGCCGTTTGCAATCTTGCCGATCACATTGGCAGAAGCCGGTGCCACCAGAACCACATCCGCCCGCTTTGCCAGTGCCACATGTTCCACACTGTACTGGAAATTGCGGTCAAAGGTGTCCACCAGGCATTTATGTCCCGTCAGACTTTCAAAAGTAATGGGGTTGATGAACTGCGTGGCATTCTGTGTCATCAGCACTTCCACATCACAGTGCTGTTTTAACAGCATCCGCGCTACATTGGCCATTTTATATGCAGCAATACTTCCCGAGATTGCCAGAACTACGGTCTTTCCCTTCAGCATAGTCGTCTCCTTTTGCCTGATTTATCAAAAATACTTCAAAACTGTACTCCTAAAATACCATAAGTGCATATTTTATGCAAATATCACTTTTCTTTTTGTCCGGGATATGATATAAACAGTAGGAGTGTCCCGAATCACCGGGACAACTTGTATTGTATCTCCCAGAGGGAGAATGGTAACAAGGAGGAAAATTTCATATGATGAACAAACAAAGTAAGACAATGCGACTCACGTTGATGGGATTGTTTGCTGCGGTACTTTTGCTGATGGCTTATACCCCGCTCGGGTACCTGAACATCGGCCCCCTGGCAATCACCTTCAATGTCATCCCCGTTGCACTGGCTGCAATCACTCTTGGCCCTGTAGGCGGAGCCGCCATGGGAGCAGTATTCGGATTGACCAGCTTTTTGCAATGCATCGGCGTGGGAGGCACCAGCGCCATGGGAGCAATGCTTTTTGGCATCAACCCTGTGTTGGCCTTCATCCAGCGTTTCATCCCCAGACTTCTGGACGGATTTCTGCTGGGATATGTCTTCCGTTACAGCCGCAAAGCCGTAGGAGACAGAATCGCCTGCATGATCACCGGATTTTGCAGCGCATTTTTCAACACCGCATTTTTCATGTCCCTTTTAGTACTGCTGTTCGGCAATACTTCCTATGTGCAGGGACTGATGGGTGGTAAAAATGCGATTTTATTCATCTGCTCTTTTGTAGGTGTGAATGCGGTCTTCGAGATGTGTGCATCCACGTTCCTGACCGGAGCGGTAGGGCTGGCACTGATCAAGGCAAAAGTCATTCCTGTATATCAGAAAGCAGGGTCTGCAGCATAACAGGAGTATACCCGTGGTACTGACAATCGACATCGGAAATACTACGATCGGCATCGGGGGATTTCAGGGAAATAAGCTGCTCTTTATTGAGAAGATATCGTCCCGTCGTCCCCTGTCTGATGCCGGATATATTGAAAAACTGAATATGATCTTGAACAAACACGGCCTGTCTGCCGAGGCCTTTGAGGGATCTATGATTTCCTCGGTTGTGCCTTCGGTGACAGCCGTTTTTTCCTCTGCTCTGGAAACTTTTCTGGGACGGAAACCTCTGATTCTTTCCCATAAGCTGGATCTGGGCTACGAGATCTGTACGGAATTCCCGGAAAAGGTGGGCTGTGACCGACTGGCAGATATTGCAGGAGCCATTTCCCGCTATTCCCTGCCTTTCGTCACCATCGACCTGGGCACCGCCACGACTTTTAACGTGTTGGATGAGAACCGTCGCTTTTTAGGTGGCCTGATCCTTCCCGGCGTTGGAACCGCCCACAGGGCACTTTTAGGCAAGACCGCCCAGCTCCCGAAAGGGGACATTCATATGCCCGCCCACACCATCGGTGCGAATACGCAGGAATGCATCACCGGGGGAATGCTCTTGGGCAACGCCTGTGCCATCGACGGACTGATCCGCCGTATCCAGACAGAGTTAGGGCAAAAAGCAACGGTCGTTGCCACCGGAGGGTACGCAACGACCGTCATTCCACATTGTGAAACGAAGATCCATATCGATCAGAATCTTCTTATGAAAGGTCTGAGATCCATCTACGAGAATAATACCTCTACTGGATCACCAGATTAGAGTAGCCCATCAGGCTCTCATCCACAGCATGTGCGGCTTCTCTGCCTTCACGGATCGCCCACACCACCAGGGACTGTCCTCTGTGCATATCACCGGTGACGAATACATTTTCCACACTGGTCTGGTATTTGCCGGGGGCAGTTTTTACGTTGGTGCGTTCATTTAATTCCACCCCGAAAGCATCGGTAATATATTTCTGACTTCCCAAAAATCCTGCTGCGATCAGTACAATCTCCGCATCCAGGATCTGCTCACTTCCGGCGATCTCCTGCATCTTCATGCGTCCGGTAGCAGGATCCTTTTCCCAGGACAGCTTCACGATCTTCACGGCTTTCAGGCTGCCGTTCTTATCCTTGATAAATTCCTTAACCGTAGATTCATAGATTCTCGGATCATGTCCGTAGACTGCAATGGCTTCTTCCTGACCGTAATCGGTCTTGCAGACCTTCGGCCATTCGGGCCAGGGATTGTTCTCTGCTCTCTTGTCCGGAGCCTTGGGCATCATCTCGATCTGGGTTACAGACTTGGCACCGTGACGGATGGAAGTTCCCACACAGTCATTACCGGTATCACCACCGCCGATGATGACCACGTTCTTACCCTTGGTCTCCACATATTTTTTGTCTTCAAAGTTCGAATCCAGCAGGCTCTTGGTATTGGCTTTCAGAAAATCCACCGCGAAATAGATTCCCCTGGCATCTCTGCCTGGCGCATTGATGTCTCTGGGATTGGAAGCACCACAGGCCAGTACGACACGGTCAAAATCATGTAACAGTTTGGATGCCTTGATGTCCTTACCGATATCCGTACCGGTGACAAAGGTGACGCCCTCTTTCTTCATGATGGCTATCTTACGGTCAATGATCTGTTTCTCCAGCTTCATGTTGGGGATGCCGTACATTAACAGTCCTCCCACACGGTCGGAGCGCTCAAATACTGTGACCTGATGTCCTCTCTGGTTCAGCAGATCCGCCGCTGCCAGTCCGGAAGGACCGCTGCCGATGACTGCTACCTTTTTGCCGGTACGCACCACAGGGGGCTTGGCTGCCGCATAACCCTCGCTGTAGGCGTTTTCAATAATTGCATATTCGTTCTCCTTGGTGGAGACCGGATCCCCATTCAGTCCACAGGTACATGCCGCCTCACACAGAGCCGGACATACTCTGGACGTGAATTCGGGGAAATTGTTGGTCTTTTTCAGGCGGTTGTAAGCCTGTTGCCAGTTGCCGGTATATACCAGATCGTTCCACTCCGGCACCAGATTGTGCAGGGGACATCCGCTGGCCATACCGCAGATCATCATGCCCGACTGGCAGAACGGCACGCCGCATTCCATACATCTGGCACCCTGTAAGCGCTGCTTTTCCTTCGGCAGATGCTCATGGAATTCGTTAAAATGCTGTATTCTCTTCTTAGGATCCTCAGCCACGCTGACTTCCCTTTTATATTCCATAAATCCCGTTGGTTTTCCCATGACTCTCTCCATTCTGCAGACGCTTCGGCGTCGGAAGAATCGCGAACTAAATTTTATATTTAGTTCTGCGATAAACTAATTTGTGGCGCCCGCGGCACAAATTAGTCTTGTGAAAAGCAATCTATCAAGATTACTTTTCACACTGGCCTCCTACTTTCTGGTGTTGGCATAGAATGCTTCGATCTGTGCCTGCTCTGCGCTCAGTCCTTTTTCCTCCATCTGGACGATGGTCTTTAAGACTCTCTCATAATCATGAGGGATGATCTTCTTGAACTTGGGCAGATACTCTCCAAAGTTGTCCAGCACTTCCTTACCCTTGGCGGAATTGGTCAGTGCCACATGCTCCTGGATCATGGATTTCAGTTCCAGCACATCATATTTGGATGTGATCTCACTGGAAGATACCATTTCCTTATTCAGGCGTTTGTACAGATCGTTGCCTTCATCCAGTACATAAGCGATACCGCCGCTCATACCGGCTGCGAAATTTTTACCGGTCATACCGAGAACTACCACACGACCGCCGGTCATGTATTCACAGCCATGATCTCCTACACCCTCGACAACTGCGATGGCACCGGAGTTACGCACGCAGAAACGCTCGCCTGCCACACCGTTGATAAATGCCTTACCGGAGGTTGCACCGTACAGTGCCACGTTACCGATGATGATGTTTTCCTCCGCCTTGAACTTGCTGCCCTGGGGAGGATATACCACCAGCTTACCACCGGATAAGCCCTTGCCGAAGTAGTCGTTGCTGTCACCTACCAGTTCCAGGGTCAGACCCTTGGGAATGAAGGCTCCGAAGGACTGTCCACCGGCACCCTTGCACAGTACATGGTAGGTATCCTCTTCCACATCATCGCCCAGTTTTCTGGTGATCTCACTTCCGAGGATCGTACCGAAGGCACGGTCGGTGTTGCTGACATCCACTTCAATGCTGCGCTTCTGTCCCGCATCAATAGCTTTGCCCAGTTGCTTTAACAGCACCTTCTCATCCAGCGTCTTCTCCAGCTGGAAGTCATAGACCTGCTTGGGATCGAAGGTCACCTTCTGCTTGTTGCCTTCGTAAGGGTTGCTTAAGATCTGGGTCAGATCCACTTCCTCCTGACGATCGGTCAGATGCTCTTTTCTCTTCAGCAGATCGGTTCTGCCCACCAGTTCATCTACAGTACGCACACCCAGTGCTGCCATATATTCCCGCAGCTCCTGTGCGATAAATTTCATAAAGTTTTCCACATATTCCGGCTTACCGCGGAAGTTTTTCCGCAGCTCCGGGTTCTGGGTAGCCACGCCTACCGGGCAGGTATCCAGATTACATACTCTCATCATGACACAGCCCATGGTCACAAGGGGTGCGGTGGCAAACCCGAACTCCTCGGCACCTAAAATGGCTGCGATGGCTACGTCTCTGCCGCTCATCAGCTTACCGTCGGTCTCGATGCGGACTTTATTGCGCAGGCCGTTCATGATCAGGGTCTGATGGGTCTCTGCCAGTCCCAGCTCCCAGGGAAGTCCGGCATTGTGGATGGAGTTTCTCGGTGCCGCACCGGTACCGCCGTCATAGCCGGATACCAGGATGACCTGGGCTCCCGCCTTGGCTACACCGGCTGCGACCGTTCCCACACCGGCTTCGGATACCAGTTTTACAGAGATTCTTGCCTGGGTGTTGGCATTTTTCAGATCATAGATCAGCTGCGCCAGATCCTCAATGGAATAAATGTCGTGATGAGGGGGCGGAGAGATCAGGGACACACCGGGTGTGGAGTGTCTGGTCTTGGCGATCCAGGGATATACCTTTCCTCCGGGCAGATGTCCGCCCTCACCGGGTTTTGCTCCCTGTGCCATCTTGATCTGAATCTCCTGTGCACTTACCAGGTAACGGCTGGTAACACCAAAACGTCCACTGGCTACCTGCTTGATTGCGGAACAACGGTTCAGTCCGTCCGGTCCGACGGTCAGACGATCCAGGTCCTCACCGCCTTCACCGGAATTGCTCTTGCCGTGCAGATGGTTCATGGCGATGGCCATGGTCTCATGGGCTTCTTTGGAAATGGAACCGTAGGACATGGCACCGGTCTTGAATCTGGTCACAATGGACTCTACCGGCTCTACTTCCTCAATAGGCACACCCTTTTTCGGATAATTGAAGTCCATCAGTCCTCTGAGATTCTTGATGGAATCTTCGTCGTTTACCATGGCAGTGTACTGCTTGAACATCTGGTAATCACCGCGTCTGGTGGATTCCTGTAACATATGGATGGTAGCGGGATTGTACAGATGCTCGTCACCGCCGCTGCGCATCTTGTGATGTCCGGGGCTGTTTAAGGTCAGATCGTTTTTCAGTCCCAGAGGATCAAATGCCTGAGAGTGCAGGTCGTCTACCTGCTGCTCAATATCTTTTAAGGTAATACCTCCCACACGACATACGGTGTTGGAGAAATACTTACTGATCACTTCCGGTGCAATACCGATAGCCTCGAAGATCTGGGAACCCTGATAGGACTGGATGGTGCTGATACCCATCTTGGATGCGATCTTGACGATGCCGTGGAGGACAGCATTGTTGTAATCATCCACTGCTGCATAGTAATCCTTATCCAGCATATTGCTCTCGATCAGTTCCTTGATGGTATCCTGTGCCAGATAAGGGTTGATGGCGCAGGCACCGTAACCTAACAGCGTAGCAAAATGGTGTACCTCTCTGGGTTCGCCGGATTCCAGGATCAGTGCGACTCTGGTTCTCTTCTTGGTGCGTACCAGATACTGGTTCAGGGCGGATACGGCCAGCAGGGAAGGAATGGGCACATGGTTCTCATCCACGCCTCTGTCGGACAGGATCAGGATGTTCACGCCGTCTCTGTAAGCTCTGTCCACTTCCACGAACAGTCTGTCAATGGCACGCTCTAAGCTGGTGTTCTTGTAATATACGATAGGTACGACTTCTACTTTGAATCCGTCTACCTTCATGTTCTTGATCTTCAACAGATCCGTGTTGGTCAAGATCGGGTTGTTGACCTTCAGAACATTACAGTTCTTCGGGGTCTCCTCCAGAATGTTGCCCTCGGTACCGATGTATACGGTGGTGGAAGTCACGATCTCCTCACGGATCGCATCGATGGGCGGGTTGGTTACCTGTGCAAACAGCTGCTTGAAATAATGAAACAGCGGGTGGTTCGTCTTGCTTAAGACGGGAAGTGGCGTATCCACACCCATGGCGGCAATCGCTTCACTGCCGTTCTTTGCCATAGGCAGAATGCTCTGTTTCATCTCATCGTAGGTATAACCGAAAGCTTTCTGCATCCGCTGACGCTCTTCGTAGGTGTACTCAGGGACACGCTGGTTCGGGATGTGAATACTCTTCAATTCTGTCAGGTTGTTGTCCAGCCATTCACCATAGGGCTGTCTGGAAGCATATTTTTCCTTGATCTCCTCATCGTCAATGACTCTGCCCTGTACGGTATCGACCAGGAGCATCTTGCCGGGACGAAGTCTTTCCTTTAACTTGATCTTCGTGGGATCAACAGGAAGGACACCTACCTCGGAAGACAGGATCAGGGTATCATCGTCAGTGATCAGATAACGGGAAGGACGCAGGCCGTTTCTGTCCAGTACCGCACCCATGATATCTCCGTCGGAGAACAGGATGGATGCGGGGCCGTCCCAGGGCTCCATCATGGTAGCGTAATACTGGTAGAAATCTCTCTTGGTCTGGGACATGGCCTTGTTGTTCGCCCAGGGCTCGGGGATAGCGATCATGACCGCCAGAGGCAGTTCCATGCCGCTCATTACCAGGAATTCCAGCGTGTTGTCCAGCATAGCGGAGTCGGAACCGGTCTTGCTGATGGCAGGCAGTACTTTGTGCAGCTGGCCTTTCAGATGCTCGGATTCCATGTTCTCCTCCCTGGCCAGCATCTTGTCGGCATTGCCGCGGATAGTGTTAATCTCACCGTTGTGTACCATCAGACGGTTCGGATGGGCACGTTCCCAGCTGGGATTGGTATTGGTGGAGAAACGGGAGTGTACCATGGCAATGGCGGATTCGTAATCTTCACTCTGCAAATCTGCGAAGAAAGTACGCAGCTGGCCTACCAGGAACATTCCTTTATATACGATCGTTCTGCTGGAAAGAGAAACTACATAGGTATCATCGGAAGACTGCTCGAAGACGCGTCTTGCAATATAAAGTCTGCGGTCAAAGGGCAGTCCTTTTTCCACATCGGCAGGCTTTTTCACGAATCCCTGCATGATATAGGGCATGCACTCTACGGCCTTATGTCCCAGCACATTGGGGAAGGTAGGCACTTCACGCCAGCCGAGGAATTCCATTCCTTCTTTTTCCACAATGATCTCGAACATCTTCTTGGCTTGATTGCGGCGCAGCTCTTCCTGCGGGAAGAAGAACATGCCGACACCGTATTCTCTCTCTCCGCCGATGTCCATGCCCAGAGCCCTGGTCACTCTGGCAAAAAATTTGTGGGGAATCTGGGTCAGAATACCGACACCGTCACCGGTCTTGCCTTCCGCATCCTTACCGGCTCTGTGCTCCAGATTCTCTACGATCTTCAGCGCATTCTCTACGGTCGCGCGGCTCTTCTCTCCGTGAATATTGACACAGGCTCCGATACCGCAGTTATCATGCTCAAATTCTTCCCGATATAACGGTGCCTTGGGCAGCTCCTGTTTTACATCAAACATATAGTTCTCCTTTCCGGGTTTCTATTTCTCTCTTTTTCATCTGTCTGTTACTATTCATAACCTCATTTGCAAGACTGTGCTTTCAGCACTTTTCTGCAACTAAAAAAGGTCGCAATGAGACTCTTTCGAGCGCCTCATTGCGACCTTTTCTGTACTATACACCTATTTTTCTCATTTGTAAATATAGATTTTTCCTTGAATTGTCAGATAATTTGTCAATTCAGTTATTCGCACGGCTGTTGTCTGTTAATTGTGTTTATTTTCTTTTTTAAGCCATGCTTTTAGCACAACTCTTCGGGGATTTTCCCTATTTTTCCTGTCTCCGACCATACACTTTGCTTGTCAGTCCCTGATAGATTGCAGAGAAATGTCTGCTTTCTGCCATTGCGGTCCGGAGAGGTGCCAGGGTCAGTGCCATCACAGCGCGGTAGCGGAACAGTTCTACGGGTTTCATGTATTTTGCCGTGATCTCCTTATGCTCTGCGGCACTGCGTTTCAGGTTCTCCTTTGTCTCGGAGTAGCCGCCGCCTTCGTAGGAAGATACGGTAAGCCCCAGATACTGCATGGGAGCCTTCGCCCGGTAATAGCACCACAGAAAATGTTCATAATCTGCGCGGATCTTGTATTTTGGTTCGTAGGGCTTCTGTCGGCACAGGTCTGCGGCATAGAAGCAGGACTGATGGCAGGGAATGTTGCGGTAGCAGACAAAGCCGGTGATTCGGGGCGGGGATGATATCTTCGTGTCCGTTTTCACGCTGTAGGTATCTCCGTAGTAGATGCCTTGCAGTTTCATAGGGTGCTGTTCCATGAATTGTGCGGTGTGTGCCAGAACTTCCTTGTCATAGAAGAGGTCACCGCAGTTTAAGAACAGAATGTAATCTCCGGTCACATGAGAGACCGCCTGGTTCATAGCCTCGTAGATGCTGTGATCCGGTTCCTGGTAGAGATGGATCCGCCCGTCAGTGCGCATGGACTCTATGGATCCGTCACGGCTGCCACCGTCCTTGACGATGACTTCGAAGTCTGGGCAGGTCTGGGCCAGGATACTGTCAAGGGTCTGATTCAGTTTGGTGCCAGGGTTCAGGCATACTACGATAATGCTGAATTTCATATGTTGCTCCTTTTAAGATGTAATATCTCCGCAGTCGAGAACAGGGCAAGGAACGCGGCACGTTCGCACTCTGTCGCAGAGCGTAGCGGCACATAAGTGACCAAAGTACGGTCACTAAGTGCCGACGTCTGCTTACGGCCTGCTTATCCTTACCCTGTTTTCGGCTGCTGGGTTATGAAGTCCAGTTCAATACAGTTTATGAATGCGGTCAGAACTGGTAACTAATGTGTTTTGTTATCTCATTAAAATATATTTTTCTGTTTGTGCAAAGTGATCAAGGATACAACTGCCACTGCCAGGAAAATCACGCATACAGGCCAGCTGACGAAGCCGGTGACGGCGATGGCGGTATAGGAGAGGCAGTAGGCGAGGACATTGGATGCCACATGGACAAAGACTGCCATTTTGAACTCTCCAAAGTATTCGTAAGCATATGCCATCAGGCAGCCGATGAGGAAGCCATATACGCCCTGGACGTAATTCATGTGATAAACGCCGAAAATCAGGGCAGACAGGGCTATGGCGAGTTTGATATCCATGAATCTGCGGAGATATCCGTAGATAACTCCGCGGAACAGAAGCTCCTCTGCTATGGGGGAGATGAAGCCGAATACAAGGATTCCTACGATAAAGTGTGCGGAATATTGCTGGGCTGCAACTTCGGTATAGGCTTCGGATTTGTTGGTCACTCCCAGGAGTTCAAACAGGAGGTTGCATCCGATAACGGCACCAATAGTGGTTGCCACCAGCAGGGCATATTTTGCCTTACCTTCTTTTTTCAGATGGCTTAAATGCATATCCTCTTTGTTCTTCGTGATCAGAAGCTTTGCCGTGGACCATACCGCCAGTGCTCCGCCGATGAAGCCCAGTGCCGCTATGATACTGGACACATCTCCGGAATAGCCGTTATATGCACCGGTCTCATCCCTCAGGATCAGCAGATCTACCAGTCCACCGGAAGCACCGGACTGTGCCAGCTGATACAACAGTGCCAGCAGCGCATACTGCACCGCATTGCGCACCAGGATAAACATCAGGAACGAATACACCATGGTCCAGATTCTCTGGTACATGGGATTTTTCTTTTTATTGTCGGGATTGCTGTTCACCAGTTCCTCGCTGCCGCGAAGCAGAAATTTTTCCAGTTCTTCCACGGATTGTACGATGTAGTCCGCTTTTGCTTCCTTTAACTCTTCCTTGCTTCCGTAGCCATAAGTCACGCCCACGCTCTCCACGCCCAACGCTCTGGCTCCTTCCACATCGAACTTTCTGTCACCGATCATGTAGACCTGATCCGGCTCTATGGGATTCTCCTTGAACAGCTGATGCAGGGTCTCCTGCACCACCTGATCCTTCGTCTCTCTGGTGCCGTCCAGCTCACTGCCTACCACCACGGCAAAATATTTTTTCAGATCAAAATGCTCCAGTATGCGTTCCACATAGATCTGGGGTTTGCTGGAAGCCAGTGCCAGAAAATAGCCCTTGGATTGCAGGTTCTTCAGCATCTCCGGAATACCGGCATAAACTTCATTTTCAAAAATACCCGTATTCTGAAAACGCTCTCTGTATTTTGCCACGGCCTCCTCCGCCTGCGCAGCGGTAAAACTGTAGAATTCCATAAAGCTGTCCCGTAAGGGCGGTCCGATAAAAGGCTCCAGCTTGTCCAGATCCGGTTCCTCAATACCGAAGGAGTGCAGCGCATACTGCACGCAGGTCGTAATTCCAATTTTGGGATCTGTCAGTGTACCGTCCAGATCAAACAGCAGATATTTTTTCATTCTTATAATTCCTTTTTTTGTATCTGTTCCAAGCCCTGTAACTATCGCAAAATATTCATTGAATACCGGGATCCGCAAGAATATTCTGTAATTGTTATGAGGCTCTGAATAGTTACCCTTTCTTTCTATAGCTTGTGGGGTCCGCAAAGCATTAGAAGCTGCGGATCTTGTCCCCGTCATCCTCAGTGTTTTTCAGTGCCTTGATCTCTACGTCATAGCCCACATTGGCATTGACCTGCACATGGACCACATCACCCACTTTTTTGCCAAGCAGTGCCTTGCCCAGCGGAGATTCGTTGCTGATCAGACCTTCCAGTGAGTTTCCGCGAACGGTGGTCACGATCTTGTAATCCTCTTCCGTGCCGTCGTCGATGAATTCCACGGTAACAGTGTTGTTGATGCCCACCTCATCCACGGCGGAGTTCTCGGAGATCACCTTTGCGGTCTTGATCATTCTCTCCAGATAACGGATCCGGCTCTCGTTCTGATTCTTGTATTTTTTCGCTGCATAATATTCAAAATTCTCACTGAGATCTCCGTGGGCTCTGGCTTCCTTCACGTCCTCCAGTGCCTTGGGACGCACCACCAGCTTACGATACTCGATCTCATCTTCCATTTTCTTAATGTCAGTGGGGGTTAATTCATCGTACATAATTTCTCCATTTCTATCTGTTCAATTACTTATATCATTTATTGACAGTTTTTCTCCCGGCTCGGCACGCTGATTTTCTACCAACAGCCGTCCTTCTTTTTCTTCGGCGACCGACCTTCTTTTCCTTCGGCAGACGCCTTTCTTTTCTTCTGACGGCCGACCTTTTTCCTTCCGGCAGCCAACCTTCTTTTCTTGCAGAGGATGACCGGTCGCAGTCTCTATGCTGTCCCGGTGTGCCCAGCATTCTACAACTGCATTGCGTAGATTACCGCCAGAGACAGAATGATCTGAATAATGGCAAAACGGAATACGGTCTGTGTATTGGACCAGTCCCACACCTTACGCACATGATCATGCAAGGGAGTACGCACATTTTTCAAAATATGAATCTTCAGGAAACGAAGCAGAGACACCTTAAGAAGTCCCAGTCCTCCATCCAGGATCAGCACCAGTGCCAGCGGGATGAACAGGAACGGGCAGCCGCTCTTCAAAATAGCGATGCTGATGAACAATCCCATAGCCCGGGAACCCGCATCCCCCATCATCAGCTTACTGGGTGTGGCATTGTACCACAAATAGCCCAGAATACATACGGCAAACAGCAGGATCAGGAAAGAATAGGTCTCATTGACGTCCTTCATACGGTCCACGATATAGATGGACATGATCGTAATGATCGACAGGGTTCCGGAGAGTCCGTCCACACCATCGGAGCAGTTGGTCACGTTCACGGAGGTCCATACCAGGATCACCGTGAGGATTGCGAATACTACGGGAGGCAGCGTGAACTTTACATGGAACAGTGCCAGTTCCACCACGTTGGAGTTGTATTTCAGGAAGGTGATGGCTACCAGTGCCGCCACGCACAGATCCAGAAACCCTTTTTTGTATTCACCCCAGGGAGTCTTGGAGGCGTCATCCAGAAAACCGGTCATCATGCATACCACGATCAGCAGCAGATAGATCACCAGCTCTGCGCTTAAGGGTGCAAACAGTAAAACAGATGCCACAAATGCCAGCACAAAAATGATTCCGGCGCCTCTTGGCTTTCCCGCGGACAATTTTCCATCATGGGCAAATTCTCTTCCGGCGTCCTTCGGCAGATACGGGCTTAATTTTGCCGTCGCCAGTACTGTCGCTCCGAAAGCAAAAAGGATTCCAAAAAAAGCAAGGAGAGAACTGCTTCCCTCCGGCAAGATCATCTGTAACATACTATCCCTCGTTTCCACATGAGATACTCACTTTTGTACTCTCATGCTGTATTTTCTGATAAATTCCGTGACTGTTCACAGGGGCATTCGAGAAATGAACACCTCAGAACAGTCACAAAATATTTTAACACAAATATCCCGGAATCTCAAATAATTTCCACAACAGTTCAGTTCTGAACATATCTGGGAGCAGAAATCATGCTTGCATGATTTTGCGGGCAAATATGTGCAAGCGCTAAGCGCCAATCTATGAGCAAAGGTAGTCACGAAGTGACATAAAAGCGTGTTAATGCGACTCCCGTGAACGGCGCGGCTGAACTGTTACGTTTGACAGTTTCCCCACGGTGGACTACTATATTCTTATGAACACTTTCTGAAAAATAGCCATAAAAGGAGAAATACTCTATGATGATCCATAAGATCGAACCGCATAAATATTACCCGGAATTCCGAAGCCAGGATCCTAAACCTTCCGATTATCTGCTGTTATTTGACGGAGAAAAGGTCTATCTGCCCTCCCATACAGAAAACAGTGATGTAACGGATACTTCCGCCGGTGCCGGCATCTCTGAGCATCCTCAAGTATATCTTCCTACTTTTGAAGAAGTCCATGGACTCTTGGGAATCCGTCAGCCTATGGAACGTTTTTTTCTGGACTGTGAATATCTCTTTTCCATTGATGACCGAGCATTCTTCCGCAAGACGACGGAGGATGCCGGTGCTCTCATGCTCCCGGAAGAAGACCTCTACGCTTCCGGTGTGTTCCGTAATTTTGAGCCGGAATATCTGGCATTTGCTGGAATCACTGCCACCCAGATCAATCGTTTCCGTCTGGACCGGAAATTCTGCGGCCGCTGCGGACATCCCACAATTCACAGCACCACAGAGCGGGCCTGCATCTGCCCGGAGTGCGGCCAGATCGAATATCCCAAGATCTCTCCAGCCGTCATTATCGCCATCGTGGATACCGAACAGGACAAGATCCTGCTGACCCGCTACGCCGGCGGTTCCTATCGTCACTGGGCACTGGTGGCCGGCTTCGTGGAAGTCGGTGAGACCTTCAAGGGTGCTGCCCGCCGGGAAATCATGGAAGAAGTCGGTTTAAAGGTCAGCGATCTGGTCTATTACAAATCCCAGCCCTGGTCCTTCAGCGATTCCGCCATGATCGGCTTCTTCGCGAAGCTGGAGGGGGATCCTTCTATTACTTTGCAGGAATCGGAGCTTGGCGAGGCTGTCTGGTTCTCCAGAGAGGATGTCCCGGATCTGCCCTCCACTATCAGTGTCGGTCAAGAAATGATCACATTATTCAAGAATGGTGGGGATCCGTTCTGCAAGAGATAATTGATACATTTGAAAGTTTTTCATTTCTATTCCATGATATACCTTGACTTTGTGCCCCCGTGGTTTCATGCCCCGGGGGCTTAATCAGCTTCTTTTCCTCTCTGCGCCCCGCTCTCTCGATCTCCCCGGGGCTTATTTAGTTTCTTTTCCTCTCTGCGCCCCGCTCTCTCGATCTCCCCGGGGCTTAATCAGCCTCTTTTCCTCTCTGCGCCCCGCTCTCTCGATCTTCCCGGGGCTTATTTAGCTTCTTTTCCTCTCTGCACCCCGCTCTCTCGATCTCCCCGGGGCTTAATCAGCTTCTTTGATTCTCTGCGCCCCGCTCTCTCGATCTCCCCGGGGCTTAATCAGCATGCTCCTTATATCTACGCCCCATGTACGCAAAAATCTGCCTCCGACAATAACATTGTCATGAGGCAGACTCCTTTCTGTACTTATTCTCTTCACTGTTTCTTCACCTAGAGCATCGTAGCTGTCATCGCTTCTCATTATCTCAATAAGCGGCACTTCTTCGCTACCTTCACTAACAGATATCCCTTCGGGAAGCTTCGAAGCTCCTGCTCCGTGATGCCCCGCATCAATATCAGCATGACAAAATAGACTACAGCAGCAATTACGATCGCAGGAATGACAGAGATCCGCATGGACTTCGTCACCATATACAGACCCTCGTAGATTGCCCAGGCTGCCGCTCCCATAAACGCGGAGGCGAACGCCGGAATGACGAAAGTCTTTACGATCTCCTGCCGGTAGCCTACCGCTCTTCTTACCGCCCACTGGTTCAGCACACACATCATACCGGAATACAGCGTATTAGCGATGGCAATGCTGTACAGATCCAGTCTTGTGAACATCAGAAGCAGCACTGCTGCCACCGTCTGCACCACCAGCGAGATCCCCGCATTGATGATCGGGGTATTTACTTTGCCAAGCCCCTGTAAGATCGAACTGTTCAGAGTCGACAGTGCATAAAAGATAACCGACAGTGACAATGTCATTAAAAGAGCTGCCGCCAGATTCAATTCCTCTGCCGTCTTATTCGTGAACAGCAGACTGATCACCGGCTTCGCCAGCACGAAAAGTCCTACCGCACAGGGAATGGAGATCACCATGGTCGTCTTCACCGCCAGACCGATCTTCTCTCTGGCTCCCTTCACATCCCGGGCTGCCATCAGCTGTGCTACGGAAGGAATCATGGCAGAAGCCATAGCAGATGCAAAGGCTATGGGAATATTGGACATTGTCAAGGACTGTCCGGAGAAAATACCATATTTTTCATAAATAGATACCGTATCCAGATTGCGAAGGGACGGATACCATTTTGTGTAGATACTGTTGTTGACCGTACTGCTTAAGTTATATACAGCCGTACTCAAAATAAACGGTGTCACCACCAGTGTGATCGTCTTGAATATCTGTCCGTAGGAATCCACATGTTCATGCCTGTCACGCTGCACTCTGCGCAGGATCATTCCACGATTCAGAGCATAGACTCCCGCCATAAAAAGCAGAGCCACTAATACGCCGACACCTGTTCCCAATGCACTTCCCACAGCACCGTAGGTTGCTCTCATCACCTGCCCTGCCTGATCCGCCGGAACCTCCATCGTTCCCATAAACATTTGGATCAGAAGGTATGCCGCGCCTACGCTGACTACCGCATTGGCGATCTGCTCCAGGATCTGCGATACGGAGGTCTGCGCCATGCTCTTATGTGCCTGAAAATACCCTCGTAAAACTCCCAGGATACCATAGACGAAGATCGTCGGTGCAAAGGTGCGCAGTACTGTGACCGCTGCTCCGGACACGAATAATCCCGCTCCGAAAAACAGAAAAAGGCTGGCTATACCGCCAACCACCAGTACATAGATCATGGCTCCGTGGAACAGTCTGTGGGCGTTACGGTATTCCTTCTCTCCCAGCTTCTGTGCGATAGCTTTGGAAATCGCCGAAGGAATACTATAAGAGGAGATCAACAGAATGATCGTATAATAGTTATACGCTGACTGGTAATAACCAAGTCCCAGATTCCCGATGACACTCTGTAAAGGGCCCCTGTAAAGGAGCCCTATGATTCTGCTGATGATTCCGGCTGCCGCCAGAATTCCCGCCTGCATGATAAAATTGTTCTTGGAACTGTTCTTATCTGCCATATGTAATCTTACCTTATTCCAGTTCTTTATCCGATCAGCCAGTCATACATCTCCTGGTATTTTCCGGCGGATACCTTCCAGGAGTAGTCGGTGGCCATGGCACGATCCACGATCTTATTCCACTCTCTCTTCCTGTCGTAATAAATATGCTCCGCATAACGGATCGTATTCAGCATCTCATGTGCATTGTAATTCGTAAAGCTGAAGCCTGTACCGGTGCTCTCATACTCATTATAGGGCTGTACGGTATCCTTCAGTCCGCCGGTCTCTCTGACGATGGGTACGGTACCGTAACGCAGTGCGATCAACTGACTCAGGCCGCAGGGTTCGAACAGAGACGGCATCAGGTAAGCGTCACAAGCCGCATAGATTTTATGGGACAGTGCATCTGAATAATAAATATTGGCAGACACCTTGTCTCCATACTTCCAGTCGAAATGACGGAACATATTTTCGTAACGTTCCTCACCGGTGCCCAGTACCACGAACTGGATATCATCCTGACACAGTTCATCCATGACATAAGCGATCAGATCCAGACCCTTCTGGTCTGTCAGTCTGGATACCAGACCGATCATCATTTTCTTATCATCTACGCGAAGTCCAAGCTCTTCCTGCAGGGCACGCTTATTCTTCACCTTTTCCTTGCGGAAATTCACTGCATTATAGGCTTTTACGATATTTTTGTCCGTCTCCGGATTGAACTCTCCATAGTCGATGCCGTTGACAATACCGCGCAGATCATGGCTTCTCGCACGCAGCAATCCGTCCAGGCCCTCACCGTAAAACGGAGTCTTGATCTCCTCCGCATAGGTATCACTTACGGTGGTCACTGCATCTGCAAATACGATACCGCCCTTTAACAGGTTCGCATCCTTATAAGCCTCCAGCTTGTCAGAGGTAAAATAATACTCCGGCAGTCCGGTAATGCTCTGTACCGTCTTCACATCCCATTTTCCCTGGAATTTCAGGTTATGTATGGTGATCACAGACTTCATGTTGCGGTAGAAATCTCCGCCATGGAAACGCTCCTTCAGGTATACCGGGATCAGACCGGTCTGCCAGTCATGGCAATGGATCAGATCCGGCTGGAAATTCAAAAGCGGTAATGCCGACAGCACTGCCTTGCAGAAATATGCATACTTTTCGATCTCATATCTGGGATCATCCCCATAAGGCTTGAAACCACCGAAATAACTCTCATTATCAATGAAATAATAATGCACCCCGGCTTCCTCTGCCTCCAGAACACCTACATACACATTCTGCCAGTTGAAATCCATGTAGAAATGTGTCACATACCTGAGCTTATCCTTCATCTCCTGCTTCATACAGGTATACTTCGGGATAAACACTCTTACATCAAAATACTCCTTGTCAATATACTTCGGCAAAGATCCTACGACATCCGCAAGTCCTCCGGTCTTGATAAAAGGTACGCCTTCCGATGCGGCAAAAAGAATTTTTTTCATGTAAACCCTCCACATATGCTACGGCTTGTATTCAAAATATAGATTGATTATACCATGTTTACGATTCATAGAAAAGAGGGCATCGATAATTTACAAATCTTTTAGAGTCTGCCGGTTCCACCTCAGCTTCTGTAGGAAAGCCGGATCCTGTCAGCGATCAGTGCGATAAATTCCGAATTGGTAGGTTTGCCTTTGCCCGTGTCGATCGTGTAACCGAACATGGCATCCAGGGTCTCCATGCGCCCTCTGCTCCAGGCAACCTCAATGGCATGGCGAATAGCGCGCTCCACGCGGCTGGGTGTGGTCTGGAACCGCTTGGCGATGGTCGGATACAGGATCTTTGTGATAGAACTGATCATTGCCGGATCCTCTACCGACATCATGATAGCTTCCCGCAGATACTGATACCCTTTGATATGTGCCGGCACTCCGATCTCATGGATCATATCCGTGACATCCTTTTCCAGGTCATGGATGACTTCCCGGGTCTGTTCCTTTTTTTCTGTCGCTTTTACTGTGCTGTCTTTGGCGTTTTTCGTAGAAGGAACCGTGATCATAATTTGGAATTCCTTGTTGGCATTCATCAGATCCCCCAGGATTTTGTATACTTTTTCATTATCCTTTGTAGTTGTAATGTTTAATTTTTCCATTAAACTACCTCCATGACTACAAAACTACTTTTTTCACGTACCGTTCTATTATAAATAGATATGCGTCGTAGCTTCAAGCAGAACCCATCGCAAGATTTTTCCAAATTTCGCAGAATAAAAAAGGTAAAAAAAGGCGCCCGGAATGACCCGGACGCCAATAAGAGGGAAAATGTATAAGTAGAAAAACTACGAGTAAAGCAAATTAATGATGCTCTGCCAGGGTGTGAAGTGCTTCCTTGATGGCTGTCTTCACGGTCTCATCCTGTTCTGCATTCAGTCTGTGCAGCAGATAGGTCTTGGCATATTCGGTGCCGATGCTTCCTAACGCTTTTGCTGCTTCGACACGGATCTTCGTATCCGGATTGTCGATCATGTGGGCAATGCTGTTGACACTGTCTTCATCCTTGATCCGGCTCAACGCTTCCAGTGCGGCTACCACCACCGTGTCATCGGAAGAACTCAGATATTTGATGATCTTGTCGGATTTTCCTTTCTCCTGTAATTTTTGAATCTTACTTAAATCATGTTGTTCCATAAACACGCGCCTCTTTCTTTCTGCCAGCGCGGGGGCGGTAAAATCGTCTCCGGATCATCACTGTATGTCGCCTGTGGTGATTGGCTTCTCTTGATAATGTTATGATAACACCTTATCTGTCAGAAAACAATTATAGCAAAATGAAGGATTTCTAAAAATTCTATAACCTGCTACTCTTTTGCTCAAATAAATCACATCTGTATTCTAATGCCCTGTAGTCCAATGCCGATTTCACATATCCCGCAGTCATATCATTCATTGCTTTCTGCTTAGCTCCTTGTATTCACTTTGTTGGAATATACATTCGGGAAATCCTCTCGAAGCCATTCCACATATTCATCCGAAATACTGTACAATTTGAATTCTTTCATTATACTTCCTTTCTTCGGTATAAAACAAAAAGAGAGCAAATATTTTACTATTTGCTCTCTCAGAATTTAAGATTCTCCACTTATATGGCAGGAGCTCTCCCGAGTTTAAAATCTTCCACTTATATGGCAGGAACTCTCCCGATAATCAATTCCTTATCTATTAATCATTATATGCTTTCTTAATGAAAAAAGCAATGAGTATTTTAGCAACGATATCTTTCAAAATCTTATTATTTTCTCCCAATTATAATAACATGATTACTTGCTCCTAAAACCGACTGTTCACGGCATACACTATAATGATAGTCGCACCAAGTTTTGAACTGTTTTTCATCCCATTTGTCAACCTTTTGTGATAAAAGAGGAGCTAAACCATCTTGGGCGAAATGGTCTACAATTTTTAATCTATATCTTTGGTAAATTGATTCCATTTCTTCTTTTGATGAGTAATAAGTATCTGTCCAAAAGCATTTCTCATCATCATGCTTCAGCACACCAGTTTCAATAAGTTGTTTCGCCAAGTGTTCATCCAAATATTTTTCATTGCTCGTAGCAATATATTGAAAAACATAGTATCTTGGAATGTACGCAGTAACCAAAAGCCCGCCTTTCCTTAACACTCTTAGACATTCCTTCATGCATTTTTCTCTCTGCTCTTCTGTAATCAAATGATAAAATGGTCCCATATTGAGAACAATATCAAATGAATCATCTGCGAAACAGGACATATCTGTAGCATCCAAAACAGAAGTATTCATATGATAATTTTTATTGGTAAGAGTTCGATTAATAATGTCTATATGCCTTGGCGTAATATCTGTAGCAGTTACATCATGCCCCTTATCTGCAAACCAGAAAGCATAAATTCCTGTTCCTGCTGCACAATCTAATATTTTACTATTGGTGCCGATAATCTCATCCAAAACTCTTGTAGTTGTTACAAATTCAATTCTTCTTGCATTATTTGTAGTCAAACGATTTTCCTCTTTGTAATTCTCGTAACTGTCAACAACATAATTCATCACTAATTCCTGCGATTCTATTATTTTTATGTATTAAAAAAGATACCCTCCTTAAATTTACTTTAAGGACGATAGCTGATAGCTTCGTGTTACCACCTTAATTCATCTATATCTCGCAATATAGACCTTAGCAAGTACGGAAATCTCTTTCGATACTCTGACGCTGTAATGGGCGTTCCCAGTGTAGCCTAATAAATATCTCACTCGGTACACGGCTCCAAGACTGGTTCAATATTTCTTCAATAGAGTTTTCCACCAAGCAACTCCTCTCTGTAATTTCCAAAATATTTACTATCTCTCTTCATCGCATTTTAACATAGTAGATTCATAATTATTTTTTGTCAAGACATACAAAATAAAAATTATTAATTATTGAGAATAATATCTATTATATCTTTCTTTCCTTTAGTGTACAATCCCCTATTATCAGCATACTTACTTTCCAGTTCTTCCTTCACCCTCTGATACTGCAAAGCCATATTCTCATTATCATTTAGATAATCTCTGAAATGAATATATTTTTTCCACTCAGTTCCGTTCCATTTCACAATATGAATATGGTGTGTCCTGATATCCTTTTCCATATCCCCCATTACATAAAGAATCTGATCTTCCACATCCGAACCACGATAAAAGATTCCTTCCTTCTGTAACTGCTCATTATATGACATTATTTTCTCAAAATCAGTTACCCCAACAGCAATATCAATAATCGGTTTTGCTTTAATTGCTGGTATTGCTGTACTTCCAATATGTTGTATATCAACAGCATCATCACCTAATATAGATTTAAGTTTTTTGATTGTTTGAATGGCAGCCTCATCCCACTGTTTATCATGTGGTTCAAGCTGCACTGTTCCTCTTTTTAATCCTAATGACATAGCAATCTCCTTAATATTACATCACAATTTCACTATCAAAATATTGCTCCTGAAAATAAATCTGCTGCCTAATCTCATCTTTTGAAAACATCATTCCGTCAGGTACAACTACCCACTTTTCTTCTATATCATCTTTTCTATGAACAATAGCCATAATTTTACCTGTAAACTTGTCTACTGGCTCATTTACACCTAATATATAAGCGTCCTGCTCTTCTCCATCTAGTGCCATAACTCCTTCAATGTAACCATAATTTATAGGATAATACATATCTTTATATTCTGGATGATAACTTCCTAATGGTCTATCGACTGTGACAGTTACTGTTGCTCCGATTATAGAATTACTTTTAACCCGTAAATACTTTTCTATCAATTTCGGCTGTATTAACGGATATGTCCAGTTCTCAGGCAAATCATCCATAAGCACAACTTTCTCCATTTCGCTATGTAATTCTGTTGCAAACTCTGTTATCTCTGCAAAACAAAGCAGTCCAAATGTTTCTTTACCGGTATCATTTACTCTAGTCTTACCTGTCACCGAATATACACATATTGGTTTTATCTCAAATTTGATAGCTCCAGTCTCTTCCTGCAACTCCCTTTTTGCTGTTTCAAAAATATCCTCCCCAGCTTCTCTATGCCCTCCCGGCACTTCATATGTATCTCTTTCTTTATGTTTGCAGAAAACCCACTTGCCGTTACTCTGTGAGATAATTACTGCAAATTTCAATAGTTCATCATTAACTGTATCATAAAATTTTACTTCTATCACATTTTCCCTTCCCATTCCAGCATAAACTCATTCAGAAATTCCTGCATTACAACCAGTCTATGTTCTGCCAGTTTCTTTCCCTCAGTCGTATTCATCATGTCTTTCAACAAAAGCAACTTTTCATAGAAATGATTAATGCTTGTAGAATCTTGATTATTCCGATACTCTTCTTTATTCATTCCCATCTTAGGTTTTATTTCCGGATCATAAATCTTTCTTCCCCTACTACCACCATATGCAAATGTTCTGGCAATTCCAATAGCTCCTATAGCATCAAGTCGGTCTGCATCCTGCACACATTTTCCTTCTATGGTATCAGGTACGACTGAATCAGTTCCTGCAAATGAAACCTCATCTATAATTTTGCATACCGCCTCTATCTTTTTACCATCTATTTTGTTAATTGTCATAAAATCAACTGCATTTTTCTTGGTAACATAAGTGTCCGGAGAAAGCTTAATATCGTCAACATCATGTAACAGAGCCGCCAACTGCACTATTTTAACATCTGCATTTTCCTGTTTTGCGATTTTAGTAGCCAGTTTATATACTCGTATTGTATGATAATAGTCATGACCACTACTGTCTCCCGAAAATATACCTTGTATAAATCTCTTTTCATTATCTGTCATATTTTCTCCTAATCAACCTAACAAAGCAATATATTGATTTATGAAAGTCATTACTCCACCCACAAATAGAGCCAACCTAGAGCCATTCGATAAAACAAATGCCGGAAACCCGCATAAATACAGGCTTTCGGCATTTTAATCCGTTATTCAAACTCGGCAAATCCGAAGATATTACTAAATGTATTTGTTTAGTTTCCATCTCTTTTCTGCCGTTATTTTATCTCTGTTACATATATTATTTTGGCTCACTGATTTTCTGTTGCTAATTTGTTGCCATAAAATCTATATTATCCTGATTTTGGAGATACCCTAATTTCAAAAGGGGAGTCTATTTCCCCCTTGAAAAGCACCTCGCTCTCCCCCTACTGTATTTTTTCTTTAGAATGGAGAGTCAGGGAGTTGCCTTTTTTGATATTGGTTGAACCATCGCATTAGCTTCGCGTTGTTTCGTATTCCAATCACATATTTCAAAATTTTCATTGTACCATCTTATATTGGACATTCCATATACATTTCCCATTTTTAATCCTTGATAATATGCTTGTCCATCTACAATCGTTCCATGATACATGCCATTGAATTTGCTTCCATTATATAGACCAACTAGTTGCGGAATCCCTCCTGTATGCTTATCCTTGACATTTTTTACAATATCACAAAAGCAATGGAAATAATTTCTACTTGTGCTTTCGTTATTTCCATTTTTGAACCTCAAAAAGTTTTCATCATATTCTTTTTTCCCACTTCCATCTGAAAAAAGGTTCTTTGACTTCTTAAAATCAGTATGTATTTTTATGTTCTCCCATATTATTCCATTCCAAAAGTATACGTTCGCATCAAATATTCTTTTTTTATTTCGCCCTATATGATATATTTTAATAATTCCATTATTAAGTTTGTATGCTGAATGTGCTCTTTTGATTTCATTAAAAATAATCTCACTTCTATCTTGATAATCCATATCTGCTGATAACAGCATTCCCACATCACACATACTTGTTAAGCGAGTTAATATCTGATATGTAAATAATGTTTCTCCACAATACCCTAATATATCAGGAGTATTTTTTAATGCAAATGTCTTTTGGCTATAATCATAAAAGTTCCTATTATCAGAAATTCTACTATCACTGGCTATATATGCAGAACATGGGCCTCTCTGATCACAAGCCAACCATCCTACAATTAATGTCATTTTTACTAATTCCTCTTTGCAAATCCATTCTAAAAATCCATAAACTTTATGAACTTTTAGAGTGGATTTGCACCACTATCTTTTATCATCTGATAAACGTCTTACTCTTAGACCACTAGAACCATGTTCAGTATTATTTTATCACTCTTGCCCCCATTATACAACATATTTCCAACTTGAGCACTTGTCCCATCACGTTTTTTATACTATACTGATATCATCAAATCGAAAGAAGGTACTCTGATGACAAAACAGGAAATCAGCGAGATTAAAAAGCTGTTCACCCCGAAAAACTGCTCCATCACAAGAATCTGCGGATGCTACGTGGATGGAGAGAAGAATAAAAAGACGGAATTAAAGCAAGCGTTTCTGGCACTGCCGGAGGAGGAAATGTTCAAGTATTTCGAGATTCTGCGTAAGAGTCTGTCCGGCACCATCGGCAAGAATCTGCTGAATCTGGAATTCCCGTTAAAGAGTGAAACGGAGGGCGGCACGCAGGAATTCCTGCTGCGTCTGCGAGACAGCAGGCTGAAGGACGATGCATTGCTTGAGCAGTTCTATGACCGTATCATCGAGTCTTATGAATATGTGGGCAATTATCTGATCCTGCTGATCCACGATGCCTACGATGTACCGGGACGCACCAGAGACGGTATCGAGATGGAGGATGCTTCCGACGAAGTCTATGACTATATCCTTACCTGCATCTGTCCTGTGGATCTGTCCAAGCCGGGACTAAGCTACAACGCAGTGGAAAACACCTTCCAGAACCGTATTCGCGACTGGGTGGTAGGTATGCCGGACGCTGCTTTCCTGTTCCCGGCTTTCAATGACCGGAGCACCGATCTGCACAGCACTCTGTACTATTCCAAGGATGCGGAGGAATTAAAGGAGAACTTCGTGGAGCTGATGTTAGGCTGTCCTCTCCCCCTGTCCGCAGGCGGTCAGAAGGAAACCTTCCAATCACTGGTGGAGGAGACATTAGGCGATACCTGTGCCATTGAAGTAGTAAAGAACATTCATGAAAAAATGAGCGAGATTGCCCAGGAGCATAAGGAAGATCCCGAACCTGTCATGCTGGATAAAAATGAAGTGAAAACGATCTTCGCCAGTAGCGGTGTAGCGAACGACCGCATGGACGTCTTCGATCAGTGTTTTGACGAGACTGCCGGAGAGAACACGGCTCTCATGATGAGCAATGTCTATAATCCCCGCAGTTTCGAGGTCAAGACACCGGATGTGGTCATTAAGGTCAATCCTGAGCGCACGGATCTCGTCAACACGAAGCTGATCGACGGCAGACAGTGTCTCGTTATCGAGCTGGACGGTAATATCGAAGTCAACGGCATCACCGTCCGGGCTGCCGGAAGCGGGGACAGGGAAGAATCTGAAGAATAAACCACCTGCCAAACGACAAGAATCGCACAACGAACTTGTGTAAAAAACCAGGAACAGCCTTACGAATCCAAACATCCGAAAGCTGTCCCTGGTTTTATTTTATGCGAAATCAACTATTGAATCTTGAAGTACTGCATACTCTGCGCCAGTTCATCCGCGATCTTCTTCAGCTGTCCGGCACTGTCATATACCTGTTTAAAGGTATCCAGAACCTCCTGTGTCTCGGTATAGGTCTGCTGCGTACTATCTACATTGTCATGCGCAATCTGCGAAAGCTTCTCCACAGCCTCCATGACTTCTCCACGGGACTCAGCCAGTCTGCCGGTACTCTCTCTGATCTGCAGGATACTCTGCATGGAATCTTCAATCTCCTTCAATACCTCTGAGACATTGGCTCTGGTCTCCTGCATGCTTCCACTCTGCTCGATGATGATCTCCTGCATCCGCTGCATGATCTCCATTTCCCGGGCGGAATCTTCCATCAGTTCTCTGGTGGTCTCTTCGATCTCATGGCCGGACTGGTTGGACTGTTCTGCCAGCTTTTTGATCTGGTCTGCCACCACAGCGAATCCTCTTCCGCTCTCTCCTGCTCTTGCCGCTTCGATGGAAGCATTCAGACTTAACAGGTTCGTCTCCTCGGCAATGGAAGTGATAAATTCCATTGCGGAATTGATCTTCTGGATCGATACATTGGTGCGGTCGGTCTGCTCCTTGACTTCTCCGATGATCCGCTCCACTTCCTCATTGATACTGCACAGCTGTGCCAGCGTATCTGCTGTCTTCTTACTGGACTTCTGCATGGAATCCGCATGGGCGTTCAACGTATCCACCTCTGTGGAAGTCTCGGTGATATGATCTCCCATGATCCGCATGTTCTCGGAAGTACTCTCGGAATTCCGGGACTGCTCGGTAGAATTCTCTACGACCTGATTTACAGCACTCTGTACCTCGTTCATGGTACCGTTGGTGGTATCCGCCGCAGTTCCCAGCGCCCTGGAAGCCTCCAGCAGACTTGCGGAATTCTGGGAGATTTCTTTCAGGATACCCTTCAGAGTGTCCTTCAGTTTTACGGTAACCCGGGACAGATCTCCGATCTCATCCTTTCTCTTTAACATCTTGTCATCAACCCAGACAGTCAGATCACCCTCTGCGACCTTCCCCATGATACCGATACTCTTCTTGATATTCCGGCTGATGGAAGTAGCCAGCTTCAGTCCCACGCCCATACACAGGATCATCGCCACACATACAGCTGCACCGATGCCAAAGATCATGCCGTTCACCACGGCATCCTTGTCCTCTTTATTCGCACCCACGAATACCATGCCGATGATTTCCGTAGAGTCGTTCTGATAGACCGGCATAAAATATCCGTAATTCATGACTCCGTCCAGAGATACCGCACTGCTGAAATACTCTTCTCCGTTCTGTAATACCTTCTCCACGATCCTGTCTCCTGCCGGAGAATTCAGAATCCGATCTCCGTTACTGTCCACGGCGGAAGTCATGATGCGACGGTCCCCGTAGAAAAAAGTCACATCCATTCCTGTATTGTCCCTGATCCGATCCACCAGGCTCTCAGAACGGGAGATATTATAGCTGCCTTTCCAGATGTCGCCATTACTGGATTCCATATAGTCACCGGTGTTCTGGTCATACGCTGCCAGCGTTGCCGCAGCAGTTCCCTTCAGTCCTTCTTCGATTTCCTCCATCATGGAACTGCGTACCGTCGTCAGCATAAAAAAGATAGATAACAGTCCCAGCAATACTACCGGTCCGATGGTCATTGACAGAATCTTTTTTTGTATACTCATGAAAATGCCCCCTATTCTACCACAGATACAGTCTTGAAATACCAGTTGATACCTCCGGTGATCGTTGCATCATCCAGCGTTGTTCCTTCTTTGCCCACAGTCTCTCCCGTATTGGTCTCGATCACACCGTCAAATACCCCGTTTTCTCCGGATAAAATCTGCTTCTTGGCTTCCTCTACTTTCTCTTTCGTTCCTTCCGCACAGAAATCCGCCAGATCCGTGATGCTCACCAGATTTTCATTCATGCCGCCGTAATAGTTGCTGCCGTCCCAACTGCCGTCAATGACGCTCTGCACTGCTGCCGTATAGTAAGCACTCCAGTTCCATACCACACTGCACAGGCAGGACTGTGGAGCATCCTTACTCATATCCGAATTATATCCGATACTATACACACCCTTTTCCTGTGCCAGTGTCTGGGGATATACGGTATCACAATGCTGTGCAATCACATCACAGCCCATATCCAGTAACGTCTGTGCCGCAGCTTTTTCTCCCTCGGGATCGTACCAGCTGTTTGTCACCTTTACGTATACCTTTGCGTCCGGATTCACCGAATAGATGCCGAGTGCAAAGGCATCAATACCGCCGGTGACCTCCGAATTGGAAGAATCCATAGCTGCCACATACCCGATTTTATTGGAAGAAGTATTCATTCCCGCCACGATACCGCTCAAATATCTCGCCTGATAAATTCTGCCGAAATAGTTGTTGAAATTTTTACCGTTGCTCAGGTAGCCGGTGCCATGGGAAAAATACACATCCGGGTATTCTTCTGCCATCTCCGCCGTAGTCTCCATATAACCCCAGCTGGTGGTGAAGATGATGTTGCATCCCTCATCAATACATTCCTGAATTGCCTGTCTGGTAGCCTGTGCATCACCGTCATTGACATTGATCTTGCGGACGATCTGGTCATCGTCCAGTCCCAGATTCTGCTGCATTCCCTGAATACCCAGATCATGCGTGTACGTATAGCCGCTGCCATCTGCCGGATCCGACAGATGAATAACCCCTACCTTGATCTCCTCCTTTGGAATCCCTGCAGTCTGTGTTGTTGCGCTGCTGCCGCTTTCCGACTGCACCACCTGCGTAGTCCCATTGCTACCCCTTGCCTCATATCCGATGTTTGTAGCATAATCGTCCACTTCTCCGGTATTTCCGCAGCCTGTCAGTAATGCACACCCCAGAAGAATTGCCGCTGCCTTCCAAAAGTTTCCTGTTTTACCTCTTCCCATATACAAGTACCCCTTTCTCTTTTGTAGTCTATGTATATCTCTTATCTCTACCGTCTGATTTCTCAGAATCGGTTGATTCTACAAATATAAACTACAGCCTTCCCTTATTCCCTGCTGCCATGGCAGGTAAAATAAATCACCTGATACTCTTTCGCGATCTCTGTAAGGAACCGCATTGCTCCCTTGGTCCGGTTCTCATCCAGATTCACAAAAGGGTCATCCAGAATCAAAAACGGCTTCTGTTCCTCATACATGGCTTCCACCAAAGCAAGTCTCATACAGATACCGATCAGGTCACGGTTGCCCAGACTCAGGTATCCGATGTCTCTGGGCATATTTCCTTCAATCACCTGTAATCTGGTATTGGCATCCATCTGATAATTTTCGCATTCCGTTCCCGTGAGAATTCTGTAATATTTCCGGAACCCCTGCATGACAGGTTCTGTATATTTCGCAGTGAACGAACTTTTTGCCTGTTCCAACAGATTTTTTGTCATTCCAAGCAATTCATATTGTTTGAATCCTTCCTCTGTCTTCTTCTGCAACGCTTTTAGCTCTTCCTGCATATTCTCCACATTATCCCAGGATTCCTGTAAGTCGGAAAGTTGTTTCTGATAGCTGTCGATAGTCTGAAAACATTCTTCCATACGCTCTGAAAGGACCTGCATTTCATCTGCCAGACTTTCCAGGGATTCCTCTCCCTCCGGGACCTTCAGTGCCAGAAGTGCCGGAATGTCCTCTTTCACTTCAAACGCTCTTATCTCCTGCTCGATTCTCCTATATTCTTGTAACTCCTTCTCATAATCCTTTCTATGACTTTCCAGTTCAGCCAGCTGTTCTTCCGGGTGCTCCTCCGGAATCAGCTGCAACGACACAAAATAGTCTTTTACCTGTTCTTCCAGCGCTTCGTATTTCTGTTTTTGCTGTAAATATTTCTTTTGTTTTTCCAGTAAAAGCTGTCTCTGTCTGCACTTTCCCGCCAGTTCATGCAATGCCGCAAGATAATTTTGTGTTTCCAGTACTTCTCCGTATTCTGCAAAAAACTGCTGCAAATCTTTCTGCAATGCGGCAATTCTCGCAGTCTTTTCATCCGATCCGTCCTGCTTCTGCCGCTCCAAAAGTGCCTCGTAATCTCTTCTCTTATTCTGCAGTTCCACAAGCCAGGAGGTCAGTTCCAGTCCTTCCCGAAGTCCCCAACGAGTGCAGAAATCATCAATCTGTTCTTCCTCTATGCGGACCTGTGCCTCAAGTTCTTCCATTTCCTGTTCCAAATAGGAAAGCTCTGTATTTTCTCCCGTTTGGACTTTGGATCTGCCTGCTGTAAACAACAGTGCCGCTGCCACAGCTGCAATTCCCAGTACGATCAGGACTCCTCCGATCACTCCCTGTCCCAACAGGATCACAACAAAACCGCCAAGCGATAAAAGAATGCCAAAAAGCAATAGTATTTTTTTCCTTTTACCTGCTTCTTCCTGCTCCCGTAAGCATCTGGCATCTTCCTGTGCCTGTATGGATTGCAGGGTTTTCCGCTGTATTTCTTTCGCCTGCAGAAGACTTTTTCCTTCATTGCGGTTCGTCCAGGCATTTTTTACACTGTCGATCTCCGCCTCCTGTGGCATTCCTTCCGCAAAATATCCGGAAAGCTCCTCTAACCGTCTGATCTCTTCCCCTGACAGGGCATTTTTTCTTATCGTACTTTCCAGGCTCTCAAGTTCTTGTGCCTCAGCATATTTTTCTTCCAGCCGGGCATTGTCCACCATGGGGAAATTATCTTTACACTGCGCCTGTTCTTCCACTGTCAGGCAATAGATTTCCATTGCCTTGCGGACAGAAATCCCCTGATTGCAGACGGCTGCTTTTTCGCGTAATTCTTCCTCTTTTGGTATCACGCCGTTAAAATAGCTTTCCGCTTCTTTTAAAGTCTGCTGTCTCTGTGCCATTTTTGCACGCAGATCCAGGTACTTCTCTTTTTTCGCCTGTTGATCCTTATAAATTCCCAGTTCCTTTTGTCTCTCCTGCAGTTCTGTCAGTTCCGCAGAAAGCTTTTCTCTCTCCTCGATTGCTGCCATTTTCCGGGCATCAATACTTTCCATCGTATTCTGTATCTCCTGCCCATTACGGATCTGCGTCTTCAGTTCCGTAATGCGGTCCTTGCTCTGACGGAGCAATCCGGTCTTGCGAGATGGAGACATGCTGTTTAACAGATCGTTCAACCGCTTGTCCGCTGTCTCAAAATTATTGATATCATCCGTATTCTCCGCCAGATTCCCGATCTTGGCATTGATGCCGTCCGTAACAAAGGTCTCGCAGTCATTCTGTGAGATAAAAATCGTTCGTTCAAAGGATCCTGCGTCGATCCGGAACAACTCTTCTCCCAGATTTTGTGTAAAATCACTGCATGGAAGATTTGTTTTCGTATCTGTCAGCTGAAATTCATCTTCTGCGCTTTTACTTCCGAAGGTTCTGCGAACAGAATATTGCTTTCCTTCACTTTCGAATCGCAGTTCTCCGCCATAGACGCCCTTTTGCCAGGGACTGTATCTCTTCCTCTCATTTTCCAGCGGGTCTCTCTTCCCTTCATTCCGGAATCCGAACAGCATAACGCGTAAGAATGCTGCCAGTGTGCTTTTTCCCCAGCCGTTTCCCTCACAGACGGTGTTGCAGCCATCTGTAAAATCATATGTAAAGTCACTTAGTTTTCCGAAATTCTCAATGTGACATTTGATCAGTTTCATGCGTCCAGGATCTCCTCTCCGGCCAGTGCCTGCAATCCGTAATGTATCACTGTCGCCTTGTCCTCTTCCGGCAGATCTGCCCTGCCCATGACAGTACGGATAAACTCTCCCTTTAAGGACTTATCCTTTGCAAAAGCAGCATAATCCACCAGATACTCAGAGCTGTCCTTAATCTTCACAAAATAAAAAAGGTGGCTGAACTGATGTAACAGAAAGTCAATATCCTTTTCACTTTCCACATCTATTTTCCCGACCAGTTCATACTTGATCAGACTTTTCTCCGGGTAACCTTTCCCGGCTGTCTCGGCTCTCATCCGTTCCATGATTTCCGTCGTGGATTCACAACCGGTAATATCCACCGGGATGGTATAGAGCTTTCGGGATGCGAAAGGAATAAACGTACTGTCAATTGTACCTGTCAGCTCATCAATGTCAAGCATCACAAATCCATGCTCTCCGCATTCATCAAACCCTCTGCCCTCCAGACAGCCGGGATAACAATAGACGCCTCTCGCATCCAGACGCTCTTTTTTATAGCTGTGGATGTGTCCCAGGGCAAGATAATCAATTCCCTTATTTTTCAATGCCGTCAGATGAATGATCTCCGCCTTATCTCTCGCACTGTATTCCGATTCCTGCCCATGCAGGACTACAATGTTGCATTGATCCACATCCAGTGACAGCGTATTATATATGCTTCCACTGTTTTCCGGTGTCAGTTCCACCCCAGTAACCGCAACTCCCTTACCGGAGGTATTCTCCGTCCCTGAAAGTTCATAGCTTGTCCAGTTGTTCCCAAATAGATGAAGATTCTCCGGAATTTCCGAAAGACCGGACGTAAAGCTTCCTTCGTCATGATTCCCCTGTAAGTAATAAAAAGCTATTTTGGGATGTCCCTGAATTAAGTCTTTTACCACATTCCGGGCGGTAGCGGATACGTTTTTCGTATCGAACAGATCTCCTGCGATTATGATCGCCGCCACGCCCTGCTCTGCCCCGTAGGTAACCATATTCTGAAAAGTAGTCAGCAATTCCGTCTTGCGTTCTCTCGCTTTTTCTTTGGTCAGATTTGCACTCATTTTGGAATCCAGATGGATATCCGCACAATGGATGATTTTCATATTGCTGCCTCCCGCATTAACCCTGTAGCACCTGTTTCAAAAGATTGGAACTATGCAGAACCTCATTCGCAAAACCGCATCTGTGATGCTCTCGTTTTGCAGACATATTCATTATATACGAATCTTTGTTCGATTACAACAAAAACGTATCGGTAGTGAGACATTCGATCTCATTTTCCGATACGTTTTTTTCAGATGTTGAATCACCTATGTTTATGACTATACCTGCAGTCTGCCGGCTGTAATAAGTTTGCCGCTTTTTCTGTCAAATAACAGAATATCTTCTCCACCGATCTCGAACTTCACTTCCTGACCGATCTTGTAAGCGGTATTGCCAAAGACTACGCCGGTCAACAGGAAATCACCGATACGAAGCTTAATCGTGGATTCCATACCGGTGGGCATGGCACCGTAGATCACGCCGTCCAGACCTGCACCATCGTGTAATTGCAGGGCTTCGGGACGTACACCGATGACAAAATCCTCGTTGGTGATCACGGGAACTTCCTGCAGTGCATAATCATCTTCGTTCACTCTGGCAATATGATACTTGAAGACTTCATCCTTGTTGGATTTCTCCACGGCTTTCTTATCCTGCATTTTCTCTTTGTGACGGGCTGCCTCATCGGCTTCGTTCTTATCTCTCTCAGCGAACCATCTCTGCAGATCCAGGTGTTCTTTCGGAACAAACTTTGCCTTTCTACCGTCTAAGATTGTCACATCCAGGCTGCCGTTTTCATTCTGCACACCCCTGGCTTCGATAAAATTAATGGAAGGATTTCCTACGAAATCAGCCACAAACAGGTTGTTGGGTCTGCTGTACACGGTCAACGGTGCTTCATACTGCTGCAACACACCGTTGTTGATCAGGCAGATCTTCGTTGCCAGTGTCATAGCTTCCATCTGGTCATGCGTTACATATACGAAGGTGCTTCCGGTCTCCACATGCAGACGCTGTAACTCATATCTCATTTCCAGACGGAGTTTCGCGTCCAGGTTAGACAGCGGCTCATCCATGAACAATACCTGGGGTTCCGGCGCCAGTGTTCTGGCAATGGCAACTCTCTGCTGCTGTCCACCGGACAGTTCTGCCGGATAACGATTCATGAACATTCCGATCTTAACGATACGGGATACTCTGCGTACTGCCAGGTCAATCTCTTCCTTGGAATATTTTCTGACCCTGGTTACTACCTTGCCACCGGATACGACTTCGAATTTCTCGTTAAGTTCTTCCCCCTTTTCCTTATGACCTGCCAGGATGCTGTCCAATTTTGCAGTCAGTTCCTGCTTCTTTTGTTTTGATGCACTTTCTTTGTCAGCTGCCTCATGGAGCTTGTAATTATACAGCTCCTTTGCAGTATAGATAGAAATGGTGTAATTATCGATCAGCTTCAGATAGACCATATCCAGGTCTAATTTTCCCTTTTTATCTCTGCATTCCTCAATGAGTTTTACCAGCTCTCCCGGATTCTCCAGTGCCTTGATCATGCTTTTTAAAGCTTTGGCTTCCTCATCAATCACGGGAAGTTCTTCCTTGATATTTCCCAGTCCGAAGGAGATGTTCTGGTATACCGTCATATTCGGCCATAGTGCGTAGTTTTGGAACAGAAATCCGACTTTTCTCTTATTTGCGGGAACATTGATCCCCGCTTCACTATCGAATACCACCCGGTCTCCGATCTTGATCTGCCCGCTGGTAGGGGTCTCCAGACCGGCGATCATACGTAAGGTAGTGGTCTTACCGCAACCGGAGGGACCAAGCAGAGTGATAAAGGAATTATCCTCCATATCCAGACTCAGATCATCTACCGCATAGAATTTTCCCCAACGTTTTGTAACATGTGTTAATTTGATTTCCGGCATAGTTATTTACCTCCGATACCTTCATCCAGGCTGGACCCGGTCAGTTTATTTACCAAAGTGTTAAAGATCAGGATCGTTACGATCAGGATCAGGTTGATGGCGCTGGAGAATGCATACAGTCCCATCTCATCGAAATAATCCAGTGTCGTGGAGAGAATAAAGCCCTGCGTACATAACAGTAAAAACAGGGACAGCTCTCGCAGACAGGTCATGAACGGAAGCATATATCCGTTGATAATGGAAGACTTCTGGATTGGAATGATGATCCGCAGCATCCGCTTGTACCAGGGAATATCCTGGATGATGGCCGCTTCCTCGATCTCTCCCGACAGCTGCAGCATGGAGTTCAGTGCACTTCTGCTGGCGAAAGGAATGTACTTGATCACGCCTGCGATGATCAACAATGTGTAAGTATTGAACAGGTTGATCTTGTCATTGGAGAACAGGATGAAGAACGCTGCGCCCACTGCCAGGGACGGCATCAGGTACGGCAGGAATGCCACACCGTTGACGTAATTCGCCCACTTGCTTCTCCGGTTCTTGGATACCGCATAACCGATCAGGGTACCGATGGTACCTGCGATCAGAGCACAGCAGACAGCAACTAACATTGTTCCCTTGAATGCTCTCCAGATCAGCGGATTGTGAAGAATACCGGGCTGTCCGTACAGAGCACCGGCTCCGTTGTTATCCGTCAGCCACCACTTGGTGGTCAGAGCACCGGAATCCATGGTATACAGGAAACTGTAATCTCCCGGATTCGGAAGGAAAGTCTCCAGTGCGAAGGACAGGATCGGGAAAATACTGGTGAAGAAGGTGATGACGATCAGGATGACCGCGATCAGATATTTCCCGACTTTTCCTAAGTTAATCTTGGAGATCTGTCCGGATTTACCGGTAACCGTCGTATAATTCTTACGGCTCTTTAAACTCATCTGGTTCATTAACAGGATCGCCACACCGAAGATCATCATGATGATGGCAAGAATACTGGCTTCCCCGGTATACTTGGAGTTCATGGAGATATACTTGGTGGACAGAGTGGTCAGTCCCAGGTAGTGCGGTACGGGATAACTTCCCATGGCGCTTCCGAATACCAGCAAGATCGTGGAAAGAATCGCCGGTTTTACCATAGGTAAGGTAATGCGGAACATGGTCTTCCACTTCGGTGTATCCAGGATCGTCGCTGCTTCCTCCAGATTGGCATCCATGTTGCGGAAGATACCGCCGATCAGGATGTAGGCAAAGGGGGCGTAATGCAGTCCCAATACTACTGCACTGGGGAACAGCCCCAGGCACCACCATTTAGGCATCGTAATATTAAAAAGAGATGCCAGCAGTCCGTTGGAGGTTCCGGTGACTGCATTACTGTTGAATACATTCTGCCATACCACTGCCAGTGTCCACTGGGGCATGATGTAGGGGAAAATAAAAATGGAGCTTAAATATTTTTTACATTTTAAATTGGTCCTCGTAATTAAGAATGCGAACAAGCCGCCGAACAAAATGGAGATCAGGCAGGTAAATACTGCCAGAAGCACGGTATTTAACAGCGGTGTCCACAGATTTGTTCTCGCCAGTTTACTGGTGAACAGATCCGCATAGTTGGCAACGGAATACCCGCCTGCCTTTCCGGTAAGATGTGCATCGATGGTGCCCGGATGAATCTTGAAGGTATCCTCGACGATTGCCACGATCGGCGCCACTGTGGTAAAAGTAAGTACAATACCAAACAGAAGCAGAATGATATTTTGTGGCTTGGAGAAATACGTCTTGATCTTGTTCAGAACAATCACCATCTTGCTTGTTTTTTTTGTGGCACTCTGATTCATGGTTAACCTCTCTTCCCAATACAAGCTTTTGGTCCTGTAAACCATTCCCCCTGCGAATAAGAAAACTGCTACTTACATGCAGGCATGATGTAGCAGATTTTCTTATTCTGACAGGACGAATAGTCACTATTTTATATCATATATCACTCATATCACTCAGCAGTATACTTCGGTAACAGCTCGATCCAGCTTCCTACCGTGAAGGATACGGATGCGCAGTACTCAGGATCTTCCAGCACCAGTTCGCCATCGGTAGACCACCAGTCGAAGCCTCTGTCATTTTTGCTCTCGTATACAACATTACCGTTCTCATCATTACCGCCGGTGCTGTGCTGATAGGTAGCTTCGATTGCCTTTGCCACTTCAGGGTTAGCGGAATAACCGCCCATGTCTTTGCCCCATGCGCTGAAGCCGTCTTCCGTACAGGTCATGTATGCGATGAAAGCACATGCAGTCCAGGGCAGCGGGCTGTTATCGGTAACAAACAGATAATGGCAGTAGCCGTAGCCACCAATTCCCTTATAGCCATCCTGATAAGCGGCAACCTTGATATTGTTCACAGATACACCTGCGGACTCTTCTACGGAGCGCAGCTTACTGTATACTAACAGTCCACACTGATCGGTAGCGGAATCGGATACCAGGGTATTGCAGATAGGTCCGTCATCGGTCTGGGCATTGTAGCTGCCTACCCAGAGTTTGATCCATGCCAGGGCATATTTTCCATCGGCGCCTAAGCCTAAATCATTTGCTTCGGATTCCATCTCATCAATCGTGGGCTGGAAGTAAGCCTGCTCATCAGCGGGTAATGCATTAAAGGCATCCTTTAACATGGCTGCATATTTGTCTTCGGTCAGCATGTACAGGAAGTTCTTACCTACAACTTCAGAATCAATATCCATGAACAGTGCATGGGTATCTTCTGCCACGAAGTCCCAGCAGTTGTCATATACTTTGCTGCCGGTGCAGTTATATTCGAATACTTTATTCAAGGTCTGTAATGCAAGGTAACCGTCCACTGCGTCGGGAGTGGTTCCGTTGGCTTCTGCCCATTCCTTAGGAATAAAGGTATCCAGTATTCCGGTCTGTGTCATCTTGGATTCGATCTGATTACCATCCTGGATCAGAGTCATTGCGAAGGTTCCTTCCGGTTTCAGGGAATCTGCGGTCAGCTGCTCGAAAATCTTGTTGTTCTTGGGCTGCTGCCAGTCAAATTCCATGCTGTAAGAAGGATCGATAGACTGCAGATACTCAATAAACAGGGGTAATGCTGCTTTACCGCGGCTGGAGTTACCCACACCGTAGAAGGTCTTGCCGTTGGATTCCTCTATGGCTTTCTGTGCCAGTTCTTCCAGGGTCATTCCTTCTGCCTGTTTGATGATCTGCTGAGTTGCAGTAAGATTTGCGTCGTCGGCTACCTCCGGGGTCTTGGTCTCTGCCACCGTCTCGGTTCCGGCTGTCTGTGTGTTATCTGCGCTTCCAGTTGCCTGGTTCTGGGTCTCGCTGCTGCCGCATCCGGCTAACATACCAACACTCAGTGCACAGATCATAAGTAACGATACTACTCTTTTCTTCATATGCTGTCCTCCCTTGAAACATATAGTTTGTATAACCCTTCATGGTTCACGTACTTGGAATGGGATGTTTCCCACTTCCGTTCTGATGATTCTATTATACGTTGGGAATTCAGCAATTTGTATAAGGCAAAACTGTTATTATTTTAATATTTCTGATACTATGTATAGTTTTTCTGCTATTTTATTGTTTCTTTTGTGCATCTTTTTAGCTTTACATGCTTCTATCCTGGTATTCGGAAGGAGTAACACCAACAATCCGCTTAAAGCTGCTGGAAAAATGTGCAATATCACGATATCCCACCTGCTCTGCCACCTCATAGACTTTATTTCTGCAGTCATTTAATAATTTCATGGCTGTCCGCATCCGCACTCTGGTAATATAAGCCGCCACCGTATAATCCGTCTCCTTTTTGAAAGTATGACTTAAATGTCCCTCGCTGATTCCCACATGTTCTGCGATCTCTGACACGCATAACTCAGGATTTTCATAATGTTCGGTAATATAATCCACTGCGGCCATGACGTATTTGCTCTTGTCGCCTTTGTTCAGTACCAACTCCGGAAGCTGATCATCGCCAGCCTTTTCCTCACGTTCCTGTGTCTTTTTCCGTTTATCCAATGCATTATTCACTGCCTGCTCCAGCTCTCCGTCCCCGAAGGGTTTTAACAGATAATCACTTGCAAACAGCTTCAGGGCACTCTGTGCATAGGAAAAATCACTGTATGCGGTTAAAAAAATCACACTGACATCATTGCCTTCTGCCCGCAGTTCCTTCAGCATTTCGATACCGTCCATTTTGGGCATACGGATATCGCAGATCAGCAGATCCGGATGATATTTCCGCACGGCTTCCAGTCCTTCGATTCCGTTGCCGGCTTCCGCCACTACTACGCAGTTCAGTGCCTGCCAGTCTGTCTCCATCACGATTCCCCGTCGCACCAACATTTCATCATCTATTACGATTACTTTGTACATAACCCAATTCCTCCCTGTCTTTTGCACCCTATGTCTTTTGTTTTTCTTTCCTTTTCGTCTTTCCCCTCTGAATCACTCTCTTGAATTATTCTCTTTGCTGCTTCCTTTTCAGGCTTTTTCTCTTCTGACCGGCAGTCGCAATGTCACCCTGGTACCTCCGGATTCCTTACCATCCTTTGTAGTTTGGATATTTCCATCCGATTTTTCCATGTAAATACCGTATTCCTCACCGTAAGTCAGCCTGATAATGGTGTCAACATTTGATACTCCGATATGTCCCACAAGCTGCTCCTGTCTCCTGTGATTGATTGCCTCCATTAAATCATCCGGAGCTCCGCAGCCATCGTCAGTCACCTCAATGCAGAGTACACCGGTCTTCCCTGTAATCCGCACATGGATATTTCCCTCTTCGCTCTCTTTTAATCCGTGTAACACTGAATTCTCTACAATCGGCTGAATAATCAGTTTCGGGATTACACAATCTTCCAGTCCTTCTTCCATTTCCACGGAATAGGAAAACTTATCATTGAAACGAATTTTTTGGATATCTACATAGCAATTCACCAGCTCCAGTTCTTCCCTGAGACAGATAAACTGCCTCTTGGAGATACTGGTCCGCAGAATCTTGGCCAATCCGGCTGCCATGGTCGCAATCTCCGGAATATGATTGGCCTTTGCCACCCATTTCATGGTATCCAGCGTATTGTACAGAAAATGGGGGTTCAGCTGTGCCTGCATCATGGCAATGTGAGATGCATTAAGTTCTTTCTGCTTCTCTATCTTCTCCTGCACATTCTGTTCCAGTTCATTTGCCATGATATTAAAATTCCTTGACATCTGCCCCAGCTCATCTTCTCTGTCGGAAGCGATCCTTACAGTCAGGTCTCCCTCCTGCAAAGTGCGCATGGCAGTATTCATCCGTTCGACGGGGCGCGTCATATTTCTGCCTACATGGGATGCCACACCTACACACAATAAAATACTGATGATCAGCATTACGGTAAGTACACTGTACATGGAATTCAGTACTTCCGTGGAAAATACACTTGGACATGCCATTACCGTATATAATCCGGTATTTCCCAAAGGTTCTATCAACAATTCTCCTGCGCGATAAACCCCCAGTAACTTATGTCCCTTCATCAGCTCTTCTCTAATCTTGTCAGTCTGCAGATTACCGCTTTCAAAAATCGTTCGCCAATAGGAATCTAAAAAGGCGACTTCCGCCTTACTGTTTCCGTTATCATAGAGCAGTTTTTCAAAATTTTCAGCCCGCATGCCGATAACGATGTAGCCCTCTAAGGTATTCTCCTTCCCGAGCAGTTTCCCTGCAGCATACATCAAAATATCTTTATCATTAGGCTCCGCCCTGCGCAGAACCAGGTTTTCTTCACTTTCTTCGACGGCCTTCAGAATGCCCCAGTATACCGGCAAATCTGTTCCGGCATTTCCCTGAGCTGTGGTATAAATACATTTTCCGGTTTTATCATACAGGTCAACCTGCGCATACTCCCGTAACCCTGACACTTCCCGGTAAAATTGCAGATAAATCTTACTCTTTGACCAGGAATCTTCTTCATTGATCTGCCCCACGATTTTACTGTTCGCATTAATGCTTTCTACTGTTTCCTCGAAATTTTTAAAAAGATGAAGCACACCGGCATCTATTTGTTCTGCCTGCTCTGTCACTCTTTTTTCATAATCACTGTTGATCTTCGTCTCCATAGTCTGAATGAGAGATACGCCGAACAGCAACAAAGGGAACAGTGCTACCACAGCAAAACAGAATAACAGTTGTCTGTGAAATGACTTTTTTATCCATTTTTTCATCTGTTTTCCTCTTGCAGTCTCTCCCACGCAGTCAGGATATTTTCTTTTTCCCGTGCAGCCCATTGAATATCATAATCAATTGCCTTTAACTTATTTTTTTCCTGAATTGCGTATTCATCCATATCATTTCGAACTGTTCTGCGGAAAAATTTTTCTTCCACCAGTCTTTGTACATCCGTACTTACCGTAAACTCCAAAAAAGCTTTTGCATTCTCCGGATGCCTGCATCCTTTTACAATCGCAGTTGCATCCGGAATCGCACTGGTTCCGTCCTGCGGATAAATTACAGTAATGTCCTCTCCTTCCAGAATTTTCTGCCTGGCCATGCCTTCACTGGTGATTCCCACCAGCCTCGTTCCTGCGTTTACTTCCTCCAATACTTCCCCGGATGATGCAGAAATATTGCCATCCAAGGTATCACAGAAGTTGCGCAAAATCGTCTCCTCATCTTCATCCAGTACTTGCAGCATAGTGCAAAGTGCTGTATAACTGCTTCCCGACTTTGTTGGATCCGCAAATGCAATTTTCCCTTCCCAACGATCTGTCTGAAGCTCTGCCCAGGTCTTAGGCGCAGCTACAGGATAAACCAGCTTATTATTATAGATAAAAACAGTCGGTAATACAGAAAAAGGAGTGTAGACATCTTCCTCTGCGCGATATTGCTCCTGAATCCGTTCCGCCTCACTGACCGTGTATGGCTGAAAATAATCTCTGCATTCTTCAAAGCTTTCAATTCCACCGCCAAACATAACATCAAATGTCCCCGGCTCGTCTTGCTGTAATTCATCAAAAAGTGCTATCGTATCTCCTGCTTTCAATTCTACAAAAATACCGGTACGTTCTTCAAATTCTTTAATGATCGGTTCGTATACATCCTCTTTATGCGAAGTATAGATAACAAGCTTTTTATCCTCCGGAATCTGATAGATTTCTTCCTGCGTCTGACTACATCCGGTAAACAAAAGCATTGCTCCTGCCATTGTCAGAATGCCGGCAATTCCGCTGCATTTCCTACTCATTGTCCCCATATTTTACCCTTATTCTTCTCTTCCTTTTTTAATTTGGTGCCTTCATCCATTTTTCTACTTATGAGGTACCACTACTCTCTGTCATCCGACAAATCCTAAGCATTCGGTCGTACTGCACATACATTTTCTGCACTTCATTTTCCAAAATATAGTAGTGACGAATATACGGAACAAGCAAAATCAGAATCACCACCGGAAGTAAGAGTGAAAAAAGGCTGTCGGAAATCACGTTCAAAAGAATTGCCAGCATCTCCAGTAGTGCAAAAGTCACTGTCACAATCAGATGAATCAGTCTCTCATGTTGGAAAAATCCTATCTGGTTCAAATGTTCTTCCATCTTGTCACGCAAAATTTCCTGTGAAACTTGTGCGCTCTGTTCCGTTTTCTCCAACCATTCATCAATACTTTTTCGATATTGCAAAATACGCTGTTCCATGGTGTCTGCCACCTTTCCGATACTTGTATTACTCCATCATAACGATTCTTTTGTTGTTCGTCAATGCGGCACGGGGACTAAATAAAGAAATAAAAAAAGCCTCTATGCAAATGCATAAAGACGACACAAATTTTTGAGTATAAAAATGGGGCCTATAGGGCTCGAACCTATGACCCTCTGCTTGTAAGGCAGATGCTCTCCCAGCTGAGCTAAGACCCCATAAAGATTAATGAAAATCTTTAGCGACCCAGATCGGACTCGAACCGACGACCTTCGCCGTGACAGGGCGACGCTCTAACCAACTGAGCCACTGGGCCATATTTATTATTTATCTTATGAAAATGAACTGCTTTCAGTGGACCTTCGGGGACTCGAACCCAGGACCGACCGGTTATGAGCCGGTTGCTCTAACCAACTGAGCTAAAGGTCCGCAACCCTTTCGGGACTGATCTGTGATCAGATGACTCCAACGGGAATCGAACCCGTGTTACCGCCGTGAAAGGGCGATGTCTTAACCGCTTGACCATGGAGCCGCAATATTTATTTTCTTATGAAAAAACTCCCCGAGTAGGGCTCGAACCTACAACAACTCGGTTAACAGCCGAGTGCTCTACCATTGAGCTATCGAGGAAAATGTCTTTGCGTAGCAAAGCCATTTAAGAAAATGCTTCGCATTTTCCGTGCATTGCCAAGCTACTTATAAAGGGAATTTTGTTCCCTCAAAACCGAACACTGAAACTCTATCTCTTATACCTTAACTTACATCCTTTTCCTATCCAAAACCATTGGTCAAGCCCTCGACCGATTAGTAAATGTCAGCTGAACACATTGCTGTGCTTACACCTCATTCCTATCTACCTCGTAG